>JBILHQ010000018.1:0-44062 GCA_044350415.1 Saprospiraceae bacterium
CGATATGTTGGCTGATGAATTCAGCTTGTTTTAATTTGATACTTTCGCGTTCCGCATCAGCGGCTTTTTTCTCCTGCGCACTGATGTGTTTACATTTTTCCTCCAGTTTACTCTTGTCCATACGGTCGGTACGGCCTTCCAGGTTGCGATCCAGGATACGATGCGCTAAAACATCAGAGTAGCGGCGGATAGGCGAAGTAAAGTGGCAGTAATGACTGAAACCAAGTCCGTAGTGGCCGATGTTTTCTGTAGAATAGACGGCTTTGGCCATCGTCCGGATAGCCAATGGTTCCAATAGTTTCAGTTTTTCATCGGTGCGGGCAGCCACCGTGAGTTCATTAAAGGATTGCGCTATCTGTTTGGGGGTATCCACTTTAATCGGATGTCCCAGTTCAGCGGCAAAACGTGCGAATTCCATCACGCGATCTGCGTTCGGCAGATCATGTATGCGGTAAATAAAGGGAACCTCCTGTTTGTCTTTTCCTAATCCATCCATGTACACAGCAACTTCCTTGTTGGCGAGCAACATAAAGTCTTCGATAAACATGTGAGCTTCTTTACGCTCTTTTACAAAAGCCTCTAATGGCACACCATTTTCGTCCAAGTGAAAACGAACCTCATCGGATTCGAATCCGATAGCACCATTTTTTTCGCGTTCTTTCCGCATTTTTTTGGCAATCTTTCGCATGTGGCCAATAGCCTCCTCCAGTTGCGGATAAATTTCCTGTGTTTTCAATTCCGCTGAAGGTTTATTATCCAGAATGGTCTGTGCGTCTTCGTAGGAAAAACGCTTATCGGAATGAATAACCGACTTCCCAAACCAGCGTTTTACAATTTTATCCTTGGCGTCGAATTCAAATACTGTTGAAAAAGTTAGACGGTCCTGAAGCGGAACTAAGGAACACAAGTTATTAGACAATTTCTCGGGCAACATGGGAAGGCAGCGGTCGGCTAAATAAACCGAAGTACTGCGAATATAAGCCTCCCTGTCGAGGGGAGAATCTGGTTTCAGATAGTGGGTAACATCAGCGATATGAACACCTATTTCGAAATTGCCATTCTCCAATTCCTGAAAACTAAGCGCATCGTCAAAGTCTTTAGCATCTTCGGGGTCAATCGTAAAGGTAAGAATGCCCCGAAAATCACGGCGGCGTTCAATTTCCTGCGGAGAAATAGTGTCAGGAATTGCATTTGCTTCTGCTTGGGCTTCCTCAGAGTGGGTGAGTTCAAATCCTGCATTAATCAGGATTTTTTTCATTTCAAACTCATTGCCGCCTGCTTTGCCGAGTGTTTGTGTCACTTTTCCTACGGGAACATTGCGGCGCCCTTCCTGCCAATCAGTAATGTGTACCACCACTTTTTCGCCATCAATGGCTTCACCGCACATATTCAGCGGGATCATAATATCGACGGGCATATTGGGGTTGTCGGGAACCAAAATACCATACTGTCTGCCTTTTCGGAAAGTGCCTATGAAGAATTCTGTTGCTCGTTTGAGGACCTTCATGATCTCTCCTTCCGGTTTGCGGGCTGCCTGATCACGTTTTCGGCGGTGCGCATCCGGGAAAACAGAAACAACTACTTTGTCGCCATGCAATGCACCGTTAACGTGCCGTTGGGGAACATAAATATCGCTGTTCATCGTATCATTAACGACATACGCCGCTCCCGTGCGTGTCATATCGACGATACCTTCCACGAGTTTGCCAGCGGAAGATTTTCCTGCCATACGGGCGGGTTTTACTTCGCGATCGGTCTTCCATTCGCGCTCCGGTTTAGGCGTGCGTTCGGATTTTGTTTCGCGATCGGTCTTCCATTCGCGTTCCGGTTTCGCAGGACGCTCCGGAGATCGTTCCCGGTCGGTTTTCCACTCCCGTGGTTTTTTTTCTGTAGCATCAGTGCGTTCTGAGCGATCGGTCTTGACAAATTTTATCGCTTTTTCTGTCTCAGCGTAAGGTACTCCCTCTTCGCTCGAAACGGTGGGTTGTTTGCTGCGTGGGCCAGTAGCAGTTGCGCCAAATCTTCCTCCTTTAGTCTCCTGCACGGTGCCGGAGAGTTCCAATTGCCGAAGAGCATGTTCTACAGAATCCTTATTGTTATCTATTTTAAGTAGTCCGGCAAGTTGGCGTGGGGAGAATGTTTTTTGGGGATGAGCGAGCAGGTATCTTAGGGCTGCTGATTTCAGGGTAAAGGCAGAAAGTTTTTTACTGTTTTTTTTAATGTTAGGCATAAAAATTAAGGGAATTGTTGCCCTTTTCATGTTGCGAAATTAACGCAAAAATCTTATTCGAAAGGGGCTTTGGATAATGTGAAAATAAAAATAATTTCATTGGCATAAAAGTTAGAACACCAATAGATGGTATTAAGTTCCGAAGGGTTAGTAGCCGGTCATAATTTGTCTGACTAAAAACGTATCTTTAAGTGCATAAAATACATTGGGGTTTTTTTGGGCAGCAACGACATATTGTGGTTGATAATTTTTGAATCGCTTTATTTTTTCTGGGTCATCAGGTAGTATTGGTCGTGCTGCATAATAAAAGTGGTAAACTTGTGCAGGTAAATGGTCTTCCTTTTGGAGGTGTACTTCACCGATACGGGAATGATCTTCGTGCTCCACATCAAAAAAATCGGCTTCAGGGGCGCTTATGGTCATTTGATAAAAACCATTAAGCCAGATTTTCATGGAATCAGCGGCCAGATTATTGATGGAAGTAAATTGAGTGGTATCTTTTTCAAACCAAACAACAACGGCTTTAATTCCAACCGTATCAGTTAAAAAACGTTTAATCGGTTTTAAATTAGTCCATTTGATTTGCAATGGTGCTTTCAGGTCGCCTTTGGCCAAATAATATTGTTCGTGTCCTTTAATGGCTACCCATGTAGACGGTGCGCCATTGAAAATGATACATTTCCCAAGCGTAAAGGATTCTTCACGGGGAATATTTTCGGAGAAACAATGAACGCCAATCGCATCTTTTCCGGTAAATCCCAGCGTATCGGGTAAATCTGTTTTGATAAAATACATCGATTCCATATTGGTAATGGTCTCGAGGACCGACCTGGCCAGGGAGTCGGGGAATAAAATATTATCGTCGTTGATTCCTGCAATCCACTCCTTTTCATTTTTGATTAATTCAATGGTATCTATATTGATAATCAATATTTTATATAGTTTTTTAATTTCTGATTTGCATAACTTAATATGCAAATCTGTACCGTGTCCGAAATGGAACTTCCGCCCGAACCATCCCAAAATTACAATACCCAGAAACAATAGCACCAAATGCTTATTTTTCATATTTTTGAAAAAATTTGTGCGAAAATAGTTGATTCTGCTACTTTTGCTGAATTTTTAAATAGTCTTCAAAGACTTTCTTTGCTTTTCGGACTTCAAATACATTATGGTTTTATTAAATAAAATAACCCTGACGGGCGATCTGGGAAGCGGGAAGAGTGCTGTTTCTGCATTATTGTGTGAACTTACGGGATACCAATATCTCTCTACCGGACGTATTCAGCGGCAACTGGCTGCAGCAATGGGTATTGATACGCTGGAGATGAACCGCCGCGCAGATACCGACCCTGGTATTGATGAACAGATTGATGGTGTTTTTGTTAGTTTGAATGATAACCCTGAAGGTTTTGTGGTGGATAGCCGGCTGGCGTGGTTTTTTATTCCGGGTTCATTTAAAGTTTATTTGACAGTCGATACCGAAGTTGCTGCCCAGCGAATTTTAAATGATCCTTCACGCAATAGTGAGCAGTATGCCAGCGTTACAGAAGCGATTGAGAAAATAAAAGCGAGAAAAGAAAGCGAAAACGCTCGTTTTTTATCAAAATATGGTGCTGATTGTGCAAATTTGAATTTATTTGATATTGTCATCAATACCACGAATCGCCAGCCCAGCGAAGTCGCTGCACTAATTTTCGCAGCAAAATTGGCGAAGGAAAGAGGGGGAGAATTCAACCAATTTGTATAAATTTTAAAAAGAAACAAAAAAACTTTTGTGATTTATAAAAAGTGACTTTATCTTTGCACCAGAAAACAGGTTTACCGTTCTCGTTTATTCCTCAAAAAACATTTACAAGTACGGTAGGAAGATTGTTTTCATTTGGTTTTGAGGCCGCCTGACGTAAAGTCCGGCGGCATTTTTTATTTAGGCTTAAATACTCTTGCCGCTCTTACAGCCAATTGCCATCCTTTATAAAGTAATCTCGATTCCTTTCGCGCCATTTTGGGTTTGAATGCTTTGTCCAATTGCCAGTGGTGTGCAATATCGTCCCGGCTTGCCCAGAAACCTGTGGCAAGCCCAGCCAGGTAGGCGGCACCAAGGGCTGTGGTCTCCTGTACTTTCGGTCGATCCACCCGCACACCCAGCATATCTGCCTGGAACTGCATTAAAAAATTATTACTGACCGCACCGCCGTCTACCCGAAGCGTCCGGAGTTTGATGCCTGAATCTTTTTCCATAACGGAAAGTACATCTTTGGTTTGGTAAGCGATACTTTCCAGGGTGGCGCGAATAATCTGTGCTTTACCCGAACCTCTGGTGAGTCCAAAAATGGCCCCCCGTACTTCCGAATCCCAGTAAGGTGTTCCTAATCCGACGAATGCCGGAACAACATAGACGCCATCGGAGGAGGAAATGCTCCTTGCATACCCTTCTGTTTCGACCGCATCTGTAAATAAACCAACGGAATCGCGCATCCATTTTACGGCAGAACCCGCTACAAAAATAGAGCCTTCCAGGGCATACTCCACTTTCCCGTTAATACTCCAGGCAATAGTAGTCAGCAATCCACCTTTTGAGGCACAAGCTTCGGTACCAGTGTTCATCAGCATAAAGCAGCCTGTTCCGTAAGTATTTTTAGCGTCTCCGGGAGCAAAACAAGCCTGTCCAAACAGGGCAGCCTGTTGGTCGCCCGCTATTCCTGCAATAGCTATTTTCCCATTTCCAGCAAACAGGTCAGCGCGGGCATGTCCAAATACTGCGCTGCTGTCTTTGACCTCCGGGAGCATAGAGGATGGAACGGTTAGTGCTTTGAGCAATCCTTCATCCCATTTCAAATCGCGGATATTGTATAACATTGTTCGCGATGCATTGGTGTAATCTGTAGCATGCACCTTGCCTTCTGTGAGGTTCCAGAGTACCCAGGTGTCAATGGTGCCGAAAAGCAAATGTCCGGCTTCTGCGTCTTTGCGCGCACCGGGCACATGATCTAATATCCATTTGACCTTGGAGCCGGAAAAATAGGCATCGACAACCAGGCCGGTTTTATACCGGATCTCGGGCTCCAGTCCGCGGCGTTTCAGATCATCACAGATGTCCATTGTTTGGCGGCTCTGCCATACGATTGCATTGTAAACTGGTTTGCCCGTTCGTTTATCCCAAACAACGGTGGTTTCCCGTTGGTTGGTGATTCCGATAGCGGCAATGTCATCGATAACAACAGTTCCTGTCAATTCCCTGATCACGTTACAAACCGATTCCCATATTTCAGTGGCATCGTGTTCCACCCAGCCTGGCTGCGGAAAGTGTTGGGTGAATTCTTGTTGAGCGGTTTTGACGATATTGCCTTTTTTGTCAAATAAAATGGCACGACTGCTGGTTGTGCCCTGGTCAATAGATAGAACGTATTTTTTCATTATTTTACAAGTCTGTTAAATTTTAAAAAAGGAAAAAGAGGGAAGTGTATCATTCGTTGTTATTTACCTGCTTCCAGGTCGAAATCTGCGCGTAAAGATTGTTCTTCTGGATTGTTTGTGCAAATGTTATTAGAAATTATTGCTTTTAATCCGTCTTTTTGGGCGGTTATTTGGTAACAACAGTTCAATTGAAGCACAAAAATGTACCTGCCATCAGGGCCAGTAATATACGCTTCGGGTAAAGCAGCACCACAGGTGTTGGTAATGGTCACCCGGGCATTTTCTGCAGGTAAGCCGGTGGTCATATCAAATATTATTCCTTTAATGGCATATTCCTTTTGTGTTTCGGCAGTTGAAAGGATTTTTTTTGGGGTAACAGGTGGTGGCAAGGTCGCTGTGGAAACCGGTTCAGGCGATTTGATGACAGGGGGACGGAAATTGGGAGATAATGCCTTTTTTCCGGCAAACTGGTAACCTGCCATGATTTCGAAGGAACCAGCGCTGACGCTTTGTAATGCATTCAGACTGACGTCATAGGCAGCATTAATGCGCAGATTACCTTGTGAATATCCTGCCTGCAGACTAATGGCGCGATCCGACGATTTGTTTCTTTCTAGCGCTGTATGCCAGGAAACGCCGCCATACCAGGTGGCCTTCAGTTGCACACTTACTCCCAGGTCTGCCATTGTGGGCCAACCATATTGATTGTCCGACAATCCAGTATTACTGCCTGCCAGGAATCGTGGAATTATTGTGACTTGTCGGTTCGGCATAATGATTCGTTGTCCACTGAGGTAAAATTGCCGTAAAGTACGGGCGTTGATTTCACTTGACGGTTTTTTTTGAAGCGTATACTCGAATAACTGTGGAATACCAAGGGAACATTGCCAGTCATGGTGAGTGAACTGCGTTCCTGCGCCTGCATTGGGCAACCAACGCCTGATATTAACCTGAAAAAAAGGATCGTCTACATCTTTCAGGGTTACTTTAGACCAGTCACTGCGCCAGTTCGCCACACTTCCTGCAATGCCTAAGCGCAATTCATGCTGGTCTGAAATTCTAATATTATAGGCATAATTTACCGCAAAATTACTCACAGCAAGCGGCCCAGACTGGTCATTCGTAACATATGCCCCTCCGGATGTATTTTTATCCAACGGCTTTTCAATGGAAAGAAACCGGCTGTTGGGAGTGCCATCAATACCCAACCATTGACTCCTGTATCCAAAACTGAGGTTCGCATGATTTGATTGGCCTGTTGTTGCCGGATTATATAAAAGCGGGGCAAGCTGATACCTGGAAAAAATCAGCTGTTGCTGGGCCTGCACAAAATGTGCGCCGAACAGAAGGATAAATAGATGTAATCGATTGATATTCATAAATTTGAGAAGGTTGATAATTATTCACTTCGACCGATAAACGTATCCTGTTTGAGGTTGATAGCGTACCTTAATGATAAGCCCATGTTTGTGTTGTTGCGTGAAATATTTGTATGTTTGCGCACCAAAATTTGATGTTTTTTATCCTTATTACCAAAATTGTCCATCTCCAATGCGTACATTATTTGTTTTTGCATTTTTTTTGACCGCCTTTAGTGGCAATGCTCAGAATTTTCGGGTTCAAGCGGCTGCTTTTGCCGACTCTGTTGGGCGCAATTATTTTACTGACAGAGGTGTCCAGGGCGTCACTGTGGTACATAATAAAAGTGGCATTTGGCAATACTTAGTGGGATCCTATAAAACCAGGGAAGAAGCAGAAGTCATTCAGGAACAATTGATCGTCAAAGGCTTTGCCAATCCTGTGATTTTTGATTTGGAAGCAGAGCGGGTGATCGCTGAATCCAAATGCGCCTATGACGATGGCCGCTCTGCACCTGCACAAGAAGATGACGGAAAAAATCCATTGCGGATTATCTTCTTCAATAGTGGCAAATCACTATTAGATGCTGCGGCCCGCACCGAACTTGATCGTTTTATCGTACAAATGAAAGCCAATACGGCGCTTCAGTTGCGAATTATGGGTTTTACAGATAGCGAAGGAGATGCAGAAGATAACCAGCAGCTAGCGGCTGCCCGTGCTAAAGCAGCCCGTAATTATTTGATTAATAAAGGAATACTTGCTGATCGGATGTTTGTGGAAGTATATGGAGAAGCCGATCCTTTATATGATAATAAAGACTACGATGGCAATGCAATCAAACAAAATCAACGGTGGAATAATCGGGTGATGTTGAAATATAAGGAATAAAATTATATTATTTTTTAAATTCTTTGAAAAGTAGTTGCGGGAAAAGATAATTTTTCGTAAATTTGGCCTTCGCAATTTTATCAACTCTTTTATATTCACTTAGTCAAACTTTCGTTTTTTATGAAAAAGTTATTGGTATTAGTCGTGCTTGCGTTTCTTTTTACTACATGTACAAAAAATCAGCCGTTAAATGAAATTGCAGCCTCCGGCATCACAGAACAAGTTAAAGCAAAAATCGCTGCTATGGGTTTTGCTACTGATGAAATCCTGGAAGTTGAAGATGGGTTTGTCGTTGAAGGCGACATTTTTCTGAGCCTCAATGACCTGAATACGGCATCAATTGACTTGCAATCTTTGATTGTTGGTGAAACTGAACAGTACAACACCACTTATTTGGTGACTGGTTTACCCCGTAATATTTCAGTGCGATTGAATACATCAGGTATGACCACTGCGCAGTCTACGGCAATGTCAACAGCTACCAATGCTGCTATTGACCGTTATAATGCAGCTGGTTTGCAGTTGACCTTTTCCCGTGTTACCAGTGGTGGCAGTATTGTAATAAAAAAGGCACCTAATGGAGCAGGCTATATTGCGTCTGCGGGCTTCCCTACATCAACAGGTAATCCTCATAACTCCATTCTGTTTAACGTAACGTATTCAACCTGGAACGCAAATACCCTGACTTCTGTCCTGGCACATGAAATAGGCCACTGTATTGGCATGCGTCATACTGACTACATGGACCGCTCTTATAGCTGCGGTGGTGCATACGCCAATGAAGGCGCCAGTAGTGTAGGTGCAGTACTTATCCCAGGCACACCTGCTACAGCCGATCCAAACTCCTGGATGCTGGCTTGTATCGGTAATGGAATCAACCGCCCGTTTAATGCGAATGACGTGACAGCGTTGAATTACCTTTATTAGTAGATATTTTTTGCTATTTATATTATTAAGGCTTGCAGGCATTTGCCTGCAAGCCTTAATAATATAAATAGCAAAAAATATCAGATGAATCAATGTAGCAATTCTGTTAAAACCAGCTTTTTCTTCTGGTTTTACTGCTTCCTCCCAATCCAAGTACTCCCAGCAATCCTCTGGTAAGTTCTCTTGCCACTGTGCGCCCAACTTGTCGTGCGAGTGGATTGTCAATAACCGTTTCGAGTATCCCTTTTTCTGCCTTAGCCGGTCGGGATGCTTTTGCTTCGGGTGGAGGCGACATCTCAACAGCTTCCTGAATTTTTCCACTTAAAATTTCATAAGCACTTTCGCGGTCAATCGCCTGGTTGTATTTGCGTGCCAGCGATGAATGGCTAATAAATTGATCAATTTCGGCTGGTGTCAAAATATCCATCCGGCTTTGGGGCGGGCGCAGTAAAGTATGTACAAGGGGCGTTGGAATACCTTTTTCATTCAATACACTTACCAATGCTTCACCGATACCGAGATTGGTCAACAGATCTTCAGTTTGGTACCATTTTGTGATTGGGTAGTTTTCAGCAGCCAGTTTGATCGCTTTGCGGTCTTTTGCTGTAAATGCACGCAATGCGTGCTGTATTTTCATACCTAACTGCGCCAAAATACTGTCAGGAATATCAGCGGGGTTTTGGGTAATAAAGAAAATACCAACGCCTTTTGAGCGCACTAATTTGATGATGGCCTCCATTTGTTGCATCAATGCTGGTGATGCTTCCTGGAATACCAGGTGTGCTTCGTCAATAAAGATACATAATTTAGGTTGCTCCATGTCGCCTTCCTCAGGGAAAGAGGAATAGATTTCTGCGAGCATTTGCAACATGAAGGTACTGAATAATTTCGGCCGGTCCTGGATGTCGGAAAGGCGAACAATATGGATAATACCCCGGCCGTTCTCATCCATACGGCACAGATCCTGCACATCAAAGGAGAGTTCGCCAAAGAACTGCTCGGCACCCTGTTGTTCCAGTTCCACCACTTTGCGAAGAATTGTTCCTGCGGTGACAGCACTGAATTGTCCAAATTCGGCTTCAATTTCCGCTTTACCTTCATTACTCAGGTATTGCAGTGTTTTTTTGAAGTCCCGCAGGTCGAGTAAAGGTAGATTGCGGTCGTCACAATATTTAAAAATAACGGCGACCACTCCCCCCTGAGTATCATTCAGTCCTAAAATCCGGCTAAATAAAACGGGACCGAATTCGCTGACGGTGGCCCGCAAACGCGCTCCTTTTTCGTTGGATAGACTAAGAAATTCAATGGAGTTTCCAGTAGCCTGCCAGCCAATTTTAATTCTGTTAATGCGATCTGTTATTTTGGCGTTTTCGGCACCGGGCATGGCAACGCCCGAAAGGTCGCCTTTGATATCCATTAATAAGCTCGAAACGCCATTGGCTGCTAATTGCTCTGCAAGCACCTGAAGTGTTTTTGTTTTTCCTGTACCTGTGGCACCTGCAATAAGGCCGTGCCGGTTCATCGTGCGCAGCGGAATTTTAACTTGTAATCCTTCGATGGCGGCACCATCTAACATAGCAGCCCCAATGACGATTGATGTGCCGGAAAAAGTATAACCTGAATTGATTTCAGCAGAAAAATCTTCAATTTTTGCCATTAAGCAGAAAAATAAGGATATGTGATAAAAGATTAAACGTCCACAAAAGTATGTTTTGTTTCGTTAGTAGTTGAATAAAATAATTACCGGTTTTGATTTTTGTTTATTCACTGCATGAAAACAAAGCAGATCAATTCACCGGCTATTCGGTGGATGCGGCACTAGTGCCAGAGGCACTAGTCTCCCCTGGTAACAATTCTTTATCCTCTTTAACTGAGTTGGGTTGCCAGGTTTATGAAAAGCAGCAACTAGTAACCTGCCTTCAGTAACATAAATGGTAAGTAAATCGCGTTATCTTTGCAGCCAATTTTCAAATATATGATACTTCATTTAACTCGCGACCTGGTTTTTTTTGACCTGGAAACTACCGGACTAAACGTTATTCGGGACAAAATAGTCCAGATAGCCCTTATTAAATTACACAAAAACGGTGCTCCTCCATTGGAATATACCACCTTAGTGAATCCTGGGATCCCTATTTCGGAAGAATCTATGGCGATACACGGCATTACACCGGCCGATCTAAGAAACAAACCGACTTTCCAGCAAATAGCAGAAAAAGTCCATGAATTTATTGGCGATGCTGATTTAGGAGGTTACAATTCCAACAGGTTTGACATCCCGATGCTGATGGAGGAATTCGCAAGGGTAGGTATGGAACTGGATATTTCCAAGCGCCGCCTGATTGATGCGCAGCGGATATTCTATAAGATGGAACCGCGCACCCTGAAAGCCGCATACCGCCTTTATTGCCAGAAAGAACTGACCGACGCACATGATGCATTGGCAGACGTACGTGCAACGATTGAGGTTTTCCAGGGACAATTGCAGATGTATGATGGAAAGGACCTGATGGATGAAGAAGGTAATACGATTCCGGCTCCTATTCAGAATGATATTCAGGCATTACATGATTTTACAAATGACCTGAATTTCCTGGATGTTACCCAAAAATTAAAAGCACAGGCGGATGGTGTAGTCGTCTTTAATTTCGGAAAATACGCCGGACAATCTGTAAAAGAGGTGTTTAAGAAGGAGCCCAATTATTATCACTGGATGATGGAGCGGGAATTTTCCAGTCAGGTAAAACAGATGATTAAGGAAATATATAAATCGATGAAATCATAAATTAAGTATGAAATTGCAGGTATTAAGTTGGCGATTATTAGTGGCTTGTTTTGCTGTTGTAATATTTTGGTCAGCCTGTGAATCGCCAAGCAGGGGCTGCTTGGATATTGAAGCTACTAATTTTGATGTTTCATCTGATAAGCCCTGTAAGGACGATTGTTGCAAGTATCCGAATTTGGTTTGCTCTGTCAGTCAGAAATTTGGTGGCGTATTATGGAAACAGGATACTGCCTATATGAATGACCTTGGGTTGCATTTCCGGATAAAAAGTGTGGCGTTTTACCTCTCCGGGTTCGAACTGGGGCAGGGTGGCACTTTTTATCAAACGACCGACAGCGTCAAAATGAAGGTTTTTGGCAGTGGACCTGCAGATACAGTGGCGCAATATTTCAGAGATGATTATTTGTTAGTGCGCCGGGTACCGGTGGAATATCCAGTGGGGCAATTTAAAAAAAGTGGCGCATTCGATACCTTTCGCTGCAACCTCGGACTTGAACCCGATGCGAATAAAATTATACCCCGGTATGCTCCTTCAGGCCATCCGCTCAACAAGCAGTCTGATAGCTTGTGGCTGAGTCGTACAGAGCAGTACGTATGGATGCAAATGGTGGTGGCCAAAGATACCTTCCTCACCACCATACCGGATACTTTGCGGTTTACGGCCGTTGATTTTGGTGGTCTACCGTATAAAATCACCTCCGGCACTGTTTTGAATCACCTCACCGGGTTTGATTTTGATTTTATTTTCACGGTAGATTACGCTAAGATGTTCAGTGGTGTAGACTTTGCCAATTCTGGCGTTGTTGCATGGAAAAATCAAATACTTTTGAACCTTGGAAGTACTTTTGAGGTTTCTCAATAAGTTAATTCTTAAAATAAATTAAACATGAAACAATACTCATTGCTATTATTGGTTGCCGCCATTTTTTTATCGGCTGGTTGTAAAAAAGAAGAAAATCATACGGCAAAAAATGTCGAATTGTCTATTACCTTCAAAGCACTTTATGATGGTACAAAATTGGTAAAGAATAGCGATTACAATTACGATACCTACAAAGTTCAGTTTTCTCGTTTTTCTACCTATATTTCTGATATTACGCTGTTAAATGGCACCGAGGAAGTGAAAGTGTCGGACGTCGAATACCTTGATTTTACGCCTGATGGTGCTGCCGATAATAATGCAGTGGATATTACTATTAAAGCAACGGTGAGGGAAGGGAATTACACGGGGATCAGGATGGGTTATGGTGTTAATCCAGTCAATAATGCCAAAAAGCCTGCTGATTTTGCGGCAGGAACACCACTGGCACAGGAAGGAGAATACTGGCCAGGTTGGAAGAGCTATATTTTTACCAAAATTGAGGGCCAGGGCGACGGCAATAATGATGGTAATCAGGATATTTTTATGCTTTACCACTGCGGTGCTGATAAATCATACCGGGTGTATAGTTATGATAAAGCCATAACAGTAGCTGGAAATTCAGTATTAAGCGTGGAATTTGATTTGAAAAACCTTTTTTACGGTAATAATACCTGGTTTGATATCACTATTCCAAGTAATCAGTTTACATCCAATCTTGCGACAGATACCAGGGTGGCAGGTATATTGATGGACAATTTTGATCAGGCTACGACGGTGAAATAAATTTTTTAAATAATTGAATATGAAGAAAATATATTTTATTGGAGGGCTCCTGGGGCTGTTGCTTTGGGCAGGATGTGATCCAAATACTAACCCTGAACCTGAAGCGGGCGATCTGTTGCAGTACACCTACTCGCCTCAGGGTTATGTGATCAAAAAACCAGATCATTTTCCACAGGTTCCAATTCCGGCAGACAACCCGCAAACCTATGCGGGTGTCCAGTTGGGGCGGCACTTGTTCTACGATCCGATCCTTTCAGCCGACAGCACGATGTCGTGCGCATCCTGTCATTTGGCTCAAAATAATTTTACAGACGGGAAAGCGGTTTCTACAGGAATTGATGGCATAATGGGCAAACGCAGTTCTATGAGTTTGCTAAATGTTGCCTATATACAGCCAGTGATAGCCTCTAATGATACCTTCGCTCTTTTTTGGGATGGCCGCTCTAAGTCTTTGGAAGACCAAGCATTACGGCCGGTGGAGGATCAAATCGAACTCCACAATACCTGGCCTAATTTGGTGGAAAAACTAAAAAAGCATCCTGAATATCCAAAAATGTTTCGGGAAGCATTTGGAATAACAGATCGCTCTGAAATCACTAAAGAACTGGCAGCAAAAGCAATGGCACAGTTTGAACGGATCATGATCAGCAGTGGACAATCCATTTTCGATCGATACCTTGCCGGCGAAATTACTCTTTTACAGGATGAGGCACTGGATGGAAAAATTATGTTCTTTGATGAAGGCGGTGTAGGCCTCCCGGACGCGGAGTGTTTTCATTGCCACGGTGTGGGCACCCTGACAGGTAAAGGCTTTTTTGAGAATGGCCTTGATCCATTCAATGCGCTTACCGATATTGGGATGGAGCATGTAAGTGGCAATCCGGATGATCGGGGCAAATTCAGGGTCCCAACGATTCGGAATATTGAGATGTCGGCACCTTATATGCACGACGGACGATTTCAAACACTTGAAGATGTAGTCGATCATTACTTGTTTCATTCGCTCCTGGATACACCATATCCCAATCCGAATATGGCGCTGATCGTCAATAAGCGTGCCCAATATACGCAATACCATAAAACGGCATTAGTGGCGTTCCTTAAAACGCTTACTGACACGGAATTTGTCAATAACCCGGATTTGAAGAGTCCGTATTAGGTCGTATCATTTTGACATGCGGAATGCCATCTTCCAGGTATTCTTCGCCAGTCGATTGAAAGCCGAAACTTTCATAAAATTGCAATAAATAGCGTTGTGCTCCGATTTTGATGGGTTCATTCCCAAAAAGTTCGCGACACAACGCTATACTTTTTTTCATCAGCATCCTTCCTACTCCAACACCGCGTACGGAGGGGGCATTGACTACCCTGCCAATGGATGGATAATTTTCGTATGCCAATCCTTTGGGTAATAAGCGCGTATAAGCGACTAATTTTCCTGTTTCATTTTTGCACATACAATGCCAGGAAGCGATATCTTTCCCATCGGCATCTAAATAGGCGCAGTTTTGCTCCACCACAAAAACCTCCTGCCGCAAGGCCATGATTTCGTAAAGTTCAGCGGGCGTGAGGTCGTTAAAGGGATGACATGAAAAGGTGAGGTGCATTTGCCGGAATATTTTTTTGTAAAGATAGTTTTGAATTTTTGGGTGAACCAACCTTTTCTTAAAATATTGTGTCTTTGATGGAAATCAACATTATGATGAGACCATTTCCTGTAGCACTTATTTTGTGCTTTTTTACGTACTTTTCTTTGGCAGCACAGGACAGTATTCCGGCGATTCAAACGCCAAAAGTTAAACCTGATTTCAGATTTGGCCTGAATATCGCCCAAACAGTCACGGGTATTCTTCATCCATCTACTGAATTGATCAATGTTGACCCTTATTTGTTTACTTTTCGATTGGGCAACGACCGGGTGGGGTGGCGCAGTGGTTTTAATTTTGCCAATCGAAAAACAGAAACTAATGATCAGTTCCAGGGGAAAAGAACCAACAGTCGTAGAAGTATGGAATTGCGGACTGGCGTGGAGCGGAACTTCAAGGTTTCAACGCGATTTGAATTGTATTGGGGAATCGATGCGATTTTGGGCGTTTCCAAAGATAAAATAGTGACTGATTTTGGCTCCGGGTTGGCCACCATAGATATCAGGGCTACGAAAGCGGGATTTGGTCCGGTAGTGGGAGTCGTCTGGCATATTCATCCAAGGGTGTCCCTTAGTACAGAATGCTCTGTTTATGGCGCTTATACCTGGGAAAAAACCAAAATACGTGCCTTCCCAGATGTATCTGAAAATAAAACCACACAAAGCCAGTTTTTGCCAATTTTACCTTCTTCAGTATTTATTAACTATTATTTTACACGTTGATCTGCTATGAAAAACAAATTGCTTTTTACAACAGTTTTAGTTGCTGCGTTTTTGGCGGCATTGATTTCCTGCACCAGGGATGAAAAAGAATCTGCATTCGTACTGAAGCCAAATTTGCCTGCATCTCCATATAGTTATGCATTAAGCATGCCTCCTGGATTTCGCGTACCTGATTCCAACATTCACTTCTTTTTTGGATTCTCCTTTAACCCGGCGAATCCTCAAATAACGGATCTTGGTGCCACTTTGGGACGGGTGTTGTTCTACGACCCACAATTGTCGCTGAATAATTCTGTTTCCTGCTCATCCTGCCATCATCAGGACAAAGCATTCAGTGATGGGAAGGCATTCAGTACCGGATTTGCCGGAGAGGTGACTCCACGAAGTTCAATGGCCATATTGAATGTAGGTTTTAACCAGAATCTATTTTGGGATTCCCGCGTCAGTAGCGCCTTCGAACTGTCCACCAAGCCCATTCAAAACCATATTGAAATGGGGATGGAATCCATGGCGCGCCTGACGAATAAATTATCCAAAATTGATTATTACCCGGCATTGTTCCAGCAAGCCTTTGGTGATGCAACTATTTCTGAAGAGCGCATTGGCAATGCATTGTCACAATTTGTCTGCTCTATTTCTTCCGGTAATTCTAAATTCGACCGGGCACAAGAAAAAGGTTTTGTAGACTTTACCCCACAGGAACGGCTTGGATTTGATCTTTTTATGGGATCTAAGACGAATTGTTCGCGCTGCCATGCTGCCCCAAATTTTGCTGCTCCTGATTTTGTTGGCGGTGAATACGGATCAGATTTTTTTGGCGATCCATTTAATGGTGGTGGCGCAAATCTCCGTGGCGGTGCCAATAATGGCTTAGAATTGTCGTACAAAGATAATGGTATGGGAAATGGTCGTTTCCGTATTCCAAGTCTTCGCAATATCGCCGTTACAGGGCCATATATGCACGATGGGCGGTTTACCACACTCAATGAGGTTATTGAACATTACAACTCCGGCATCGTAAGCCATCCCAATTTAGACAAGAATTTAAAAAACGAAAATGGCGCTCCATTGCGCATGAATCTTAATATTGTGGAAAAGCAAGCGCTGATCGCCTTCCTGCATACGTTGACAGACGATTCCATGATGAGCGATGTAAAATGGTCGAATCCGTTTAATTAGTCTGTTAGTCCCAGGTCCGTAGAGTAGTTGCAAGCATGCCGATTTTTTCCAATGGACGACATACTTGAAACTATTCTACGGACTTGGGACTTAATTTTTGTTCACGAGTGCGGAGCTGCTGCCCTGCGCAATCTGTCATTGATGGCTTTCCCGAGCCCTTCTTCCGGAACAGATGTTGCCAGTATAATATCAATATCCATTTGGTCCAATTGGCGCAATGCTGAAAAAAGATGACGCGCGGCTTCGTTTAAGTCACCTTGTTGGGACAGAAAAATGACTTCCTGGATATTATCCGCGTCTGGTGATTTATTAAGGCAGAGGACGCCGATTTTAGGGCGGTTATTTTTTTGAATTTTTTCAGGCAAAGTGTTTAAATACAATGGTTTACGTGGGGCGTAATGTGATTTTAACATGCCAGGCGCATTGGGATTGCTACTTTGATTCAGGATTTCAGTCACCTGGCCGGCTACCTGGCGGATCGATTCCATACTGATGCCGCCCAGGCGATAGACCACTACCATGTCATTCTCCCAACCTACAATGGTGCTTTCCAGTCCAATACTGCACGGTCCGCCATCCAGAATATAGGGGATTTTGCCCGACAATTGATCTGCCACGTGTTGGGCGGTGGTTGGGCTGATATATCCAAAAGGATTCGCACTGGGAGCGGCAAGCGGGAAGGGGAGCGTTCGCAATAAAGCTTGCGTAAGTGGATGGGCAGGTACCCGTATGGCTACACGCGGGAGCCCGGAAGTCACTAAGTCCGGAATGATATCCTTTTTAGGCAATAGAATAGTGAGTGGTCCTGGCCAGAACCGATCTGCTAATGCCTGAAGCGCTTCAGGAAAGTCGGTGGTGTATTGGTGAACAGCGGAAATATCTGGTACATGAACTATTAATGGATCGAAGGATGGCCTGTTTTTGATGACAAAAATGCTGGATACCGCCACCGCATCCACCGCATTTCCTGCGAGTCCATAAACTGTCTCTGTTGGAATGCCTACACATTTACCTTGCGACAGCCAGTTTCCGGCTTTTTTAATATCCGTTCCGATTTCTGTTAATACTTGTTCTTTCATTCATCCATCATTAATGATCGTGCAACATTACTTCAGCAACAACTTATTATTTGCCCGGTACTAAGGGTAAATGGCAAAGTTACTACCTTTGCCATTGCAATGGAACATATACTTTTTAATGTAGATAATGGAGTGGCATTTATTACACTCCACCGCCCGCAGGTTTTTAATGCCATGAACCACCCTATGCGGCAGGAATTGATAGCCGTTTTGGAGGAATGTGGTACGCGGGATGATATCAGAGCGATTTACCTGACAGGTGAAGGGAAGGCTTTTTGTGCCGGAGAAGACCTGCTGGAAGTGACTGATCCCCATGGCCCAAGCCTCACGGAAATCATTTCGACGGGCTACAATCCCATCGTTTTAAAAATACGAACTATTGAAAAACCGGTGGTTTGTGCTGTAAATGGTGTGGCTGCCGGTGCCGGCGCGAATATTGCGCTGGCTTGCGATATTACCGTTGCGAAAGCATCGGCGTCTTTTACCCAGGCTTTTTCTAAGATCGGTCTTATCCCCGATTCTGGAGGTACTTGGACGCTTCCCCGGTTGGTTGGATTTCAGCGCGCTTCTGCCCTGATGATGTTGTCGGACAAAATTACAGCTCCCGACGCAGCAGCCATGGGGATGATTTGGAAGGCTTTTCGGGATGATACCTTTGAGGAGGAAAGTAAGCGTATTGCATTTACCCTTGCTCAAATGCCGACCAAGGGGCTGGGATTGACCAAAAGAGCGCTGAATCAATCATTTTCCAATAATTTTGCCTCACAATTAGAAGTCGAGGATGTTTTGCAAAGTAAAGCTGGGCACACGGATGATTACCGCGAAGGCGTGGCTGCTTTTATTGCGAAGCGCAAACCGGTTTTTAAGGGAAAATAGCGCTGATGGCTACCCCGGGAAGGTTGTTTTTTTCGCGCCGGCAAAGGCGATTGATGGTTCCTATCATCATACTATTCAGTATTGTGGTGAGTCTTAGCCCCACGTTGCAGTATTATGTCTTCTCTGTTTTTGAGTATCCGTTGCATTACAAAGAGTACAAAAACTTTGATATCCGAATCCCCGGCGGCTATACTGTTCACGGTATTGATGTGAGTAAATGGCAAAGCCGTGTAGATTGGAAACGGGTAAAAGCAATGAAAGTAGACGACGTGCGGTTTTCTTTTGTCTTTATAAAAGCAACAGAAGGATCGTGGCGAAGTGATGCGCAGTTTGGGGGTAATTGGCAAAATGCCAAAAAGGCTGGTTTGATAAGAGGTGCGTATCACTTTTTCCTGCCACATATCAGTCCTAAAGCACAGGCAATCAATTTTATACGTTCCGTTCAATTGAGTAGTGGCGACCTGCCTCCTGTGGTGGATATTGAAGAGGAATATGGGATGTCGGGTGAACAAATCAGAAAAAATACGAAAATATTTTTGGACGCATTGGAATCCCATTATGGCGTAAAACCTATTCTGTATACCAACCGCGATTTTTACAAGCGGATTTTTGCTGATGAGCCCGAGTTCAAACCATTTATCCTTTGGATTGCCCATTATCATGTCTCCGAGTTAACGATGCCCGATGATTCCAAATGGCATTTCTGGCAACATTCCGACGCCGGCCATGTCAATGGTATCAATGAGAAAGTTGATTTTAATGTGTTTAATGGAGATAGTTTGGCTCTCCGCAGGTTATGTGTTCCTTAGGGATCTGTCCAATTAGTTTTGCGGCCGGTTATTGTCCCTGCTGGAAACTCCGCCACCAGAAATCTTAAAACCTTCCAAACTTTTCCTATTTTTGTCACTTATTTTTTCATTCGGCAAAACTGACTTCATTTATGTTGCGCTTAAAACCATTTTTACTCGCCTTTTTATTTATTGGGTTCTCCCTGTCTGCTCAAAATCCATATACACCGGATTGGCCGTCGCTGGATTCGCGCCCAACGCCTGAATGGTGGAAGGATGCCAAGTTTGGCATATTTATTCACTGGGGTGTTTATTCTGTTCCTGCTTATACGCCCAAAGGCCGATACGCCGAATGGTACCAAAATTCTTTGCTTCAGAATGATCCTGATGGCAGTGTTAAGGCCTTCCAGGAAACCAATTTTCCAGGAAAGGATTATTACCAATTGGCGGATCAATTCACGGCCTCCCTTTTCAACGCAGATAAATGGGCACAATTAATCGAAAATTCTGGTGCCCGCTACACTGTGCTTACTTCCAAACACCACGATGGTTTTTGTTTGTGGCCCAGCGCAGAAGCCAATCGTACCTGGGGTTTTGCCTGGAATGCGGTTGAACGTGGCCCTCACCGCGACCTGGTGGGTGAATTGACCACTGCACTACGCAAAACGGATGTTCATCCAGGTTTGTATTATTCTTTATATGAATGGTATAACCCGCTCTGGAAAGTAGACAAAGCCCGCTATGCCAGCCAGCATATGGTGCCTCAATTGAATGATCTGATTTTACGGTATCAGCCGGATGTGCTCTGGACAGATGGCGATTGGGACGCAACTGCTGAAGAGTGGCAATCCAAACCATTTTTGGCCTGGTTGTACAATGAAAGTCCGGTTCGGGACCGTATTGTTACCAATGACCGTTGGGGAAGTGGTATTCGGTTTAATCACGGCGGCATATACACGCCTGAATATCAGCCAGATATGGATTTTGAAGACCATGATTGGGAAGAAAGTCGGGGTATGGGTTATTCTTATGGATATAACCGCGCGGAAGACGCATGGGATTATAATTCCAGCCAAACTTTGATATTACACCTCATTGATAAAGTCTCCCGGGGCGGCAATTTTTTACTGGATATTGGCCCGGATGCCTATGGACAAATTCCGCCGATCATGCAGGAACGTTTGCAGGATATCGGCCAATGGATGGCTCTGAACGGGGAAGCTATTTATAATACCCGGAGATGGCGACAGGCCAGTCAATGGAGTAGCGGCAAGCGCGATTATAAAGGTGAATTGGTCGATGGATGGAAAACGGCAGGCGATGCTTTGCTGAAACAAACGCTCGATCCTGATCCTGGATTTGCAGTAAAGGAGGTGTTCTTTACACATAGCCCCAAAACACGGGCACTTTATGCCATTTTGCCCCAGTATCCAGCCGACAAGAAGGTGGTTTTGCGCAACCTCACACTACCCGTCTCGACCGAGGTAATGCTGCTGGCTACCAAAGACAAACTGAAATGGGAGAATACTTCTGGCAATACAGTTACTATCACACTGCCGGAATACAATCCGACGAAAATGAAAAGCCCGGAAGCATTTGTTATTCGAATTGCCAATTTCGGGGCTTTCACGGCAAAACCTGATGTCGATGTGACCTATGAACGCACTACCATGCGTCCTACAGTGACCATGTCTGCGTTGCCGGGAACCACTATTCGGTTCACGGTTGATGGCTCAGAGCCGACATCTTCTTCCCGCCAGTATACAGACCCATTGCAGCTGGACAAAGCCGCAAAAATAAAAGCCAAGGCATATCGCAGCGGCCTTTTAGAAAGTAATGTGGTGGAAACCGATGTAAGCATGTATGCTTTGTTGCCTGCCTTGACCTTTATCCAGGCTCCCCAGCCCGGTTTATTAGCACATCTTCGCACAGCGGAGAAGTATTCAGTGGAAACGGTGGAGAATGGCGTCACCGTGGCAGCTGGCGTAGTCAATAATTTTGCACTTGATCCCATGTGTGCCGAAAAATGCGGCATGGTGTGGCAAGGGTATATCAATATTGACCAAACTGGTGGTTATGAATTCAGTACCAGCTCCGACGACGGTTCGGTTTTGTATATCGATGGACAGGTGCTCGTCAATAATGGCGGTGAGCATGGTATGTCTGAAAAACGCAACAAAGCATTTTTGCAACGCGGCTGGCATTCTTTAAAAGTGGTGTATTTTAACTCAGGCGGCGGTGTTGGCCTGGAGGTAAAGTACGGACCGATTGGCGGATCCATGCAGGGTATTCCAGCCGTGATGCTGGCGCATTAGTAAGTGGTGAGTGGTGTTTTTTTTCGTTATTTCTCTCTCTTTTTATGAACAATCACGAACGCTCTCTTAAAACTACAGTAAACACTCACCACTCACCGCTAACCATTAAACACTTACCACTAACAAAATTTTATTCGATGAAAAACCTGAAATGGCTTTTAGTTCCCGCATTGGCGGTTTTTATATGTTCCCTCAATGCCCAGGTGAGTACCGGGTTTAAGCAGTTGGACGACAAAGAATATGAGGATGCACTTACTACCTTTAACGCGCTGGTGAATGATAAAGAGGAGGGTGTGGCAGCACAATGGGGAATCGCCAAAGTATTGTCCGATCCGGAATATACTGGCCACGATTATGACTCCTCCTTTGTCCTGAAAACCAAGGTGGAGCAATTGCTTCGAAAAAATAAGAATGACAAGCAAAAGAAAAAGTGGGATAAAAAGTACGATTTAAATTCGGAAAGCCTAAAACTACTCGGCAAAACGTTACCCGATCTGCGCTGGAAGGAAATTAATGGCAAAGGAAATCTGGAAAACCTGGACCGCTTTGTCGATCTTTATAAAAAGACAGCTGTTGTTAAAATTCGCAAAGAGGCCGAAAAACAACAGGCTGCCGTTTTGCGTGCAACCGCTAATGGCAGTGCCACTACTTATCGCGCCACCCGGTATTTGTTGCACCAGCACGAGCCATATATCCTGGATTCATTTCCCGGCCGTTTTGAATTGCTGAATGCGGAACTATTCACTACTTACCTTCAGGAAAAAGGCAATTCGGTGGACCAGGTCGCGGCTTTTATGGCCGAAAACCCAAGGCATAAAATCAGCCAGCACTCAGCCCGGGCTAATTTCGATGTGGCCCAAAAAGCAAATACAACCAAGAGTTATCTTGCTTTTCTAGCTTCAACCAAAGGCTCTCCTTTTGATGAATATGTGTACAGTCGGGTAGCCGAATTGATTGGAAAACAACCATTAGTTGCTGATGAAAAGAATAAACTTTCCCAGGACGAACAATGGCTGGTGGAAGATATTCAATCCGGCACTGTTTCCGGCGTGCGGGTATTCTGTGGCACCAAATACGATGGCAAAGGATTAGCGCAATGGAAAATATTTATCCAACGGCATGCCGGCCAAACCTGTGGGAGTGATGCTTTGCGCTCCACTATTCAGTTTGCTGCAGATGCCAGAGATTGGACCTCCGTAGTTACACTGATCGATGAACTGGGCTCTTTTTTTCCGGAGCAAGCAGGTTGGTACAAAAATATGCGCCAGATAGCTGCTGCACCCGACAATAATGCCCGTCCGGTGATGCTTAAAAACAAGATCAGCACCACCGCGGCCAGTGAGTATTTGCCGGCGGTGACTTCTGATGGGAAAACACTCGCATTCTGTGGCCGTAGTCGCAGTGACGGTTCCGGTGGAGAAGATATTTTTATCGCTGAACGAAAAGACAGTGTATGGTCAGAGCCCAAAATGGTACGGGAACTTTGCAGCAATGAAGGCCATGAAGCGCCTTTATGTTTTACGGCAGACGGCAATACGTTGGTGGCTTTTAAAAATGGCAAGGTGTTCTTGTCAGATCGCAATGCTACTGGCTGGGGCCCGTTAAAGGCTTTTCCGGTAGACTTATCCCGATTTGAATGGGTGGCGGATGTTCATTTTGTACCCGGAGAACAAAGGGTGTTTTTCTCTGCACAAGGTGGTGGTGCCGAGTTAGTCGATATTTATATGGCTTCAAAGGATGAAAATGATGTCTGGAGCGCGCCCAAGAAATTGGGTGCTCCGATCAATTCTTCTGGCATCGACCGGTCGCCGTTTATTCATCCTGATCAACGCACTCTTTATTTCAGTTCGGTGAGAAATGATGGACTTGGATTGCTGGATGTGTACAAAACGGAACGCCTCGATGATACTTGGGAAAACTGGAGCGAGCCGGTGAATCTCGGTAAAAATATCAATAATTCTGCAGACAATTGGGGCTATATCGTTTCCACAGATGGTTCCACCGCGTATTTCTCCGCCAAAGCAGAGGGCAAAAACCAGGATGATATTTTTTATATCGAGGTGCCCGTATCCATGCGCCCTAAAAAGGAAGTGAAACAGCTCGCAGTGGAAGTGCGCGATGATAAAGGCAAGCCAATGCCGGGCGTCAATGTCGAATTGCGCAATACCCGCACTGGTGCTATGGCTGGTCAGTACCGCACACCACCATCTTCGGGTAAAGTAATGATCCTGTTGCCGGAAGGCGAAGAGTTTACTATTTCCGGCATCAAATCTGGGTTTTTATGCAATCCGGTGACCTTAGATGTGGCCAACAGCAAAACCAATACCGCGACAGTCATTCTGACCCTTACCCCTGTCAAAGACGTCATCGGCAAAAAAACAGATATCAACGCGGATATTCTTTTCGATCTCGCTAAATCGGAATTAAAACCCGAAGCTGCTGCGCAGATTCGATTCCTTGCCGAATTCGCGAAACGCGAAAAACTCACCCTCGAGCTCGGTGGATTCACCGACCCCAGTGGCTCCGACGAAGACAACCTGAAACTCTCTCAGGCACGTGCTGATGCGGTAAGAACGGCCTTGATCGGTGCAGGCATCAAAGAAGATAACATTACTGCCACGGGTTACGGTGAGACGAGTCAGGTATGTAAAGAGGCTACTCCGGAGTGTTACCAGAAAAACAGACGAGTAGAGATTAAGTGGAAATAGTGGTAGCCAGAAAGGTGTTACCTTATTTTTCGCAGTATGCGAAAAATAACGGTGACATCTTTCTGGCGGTTATGACTTTGATTTATTGCAGTATCTGGCATGAAAATTGAATAATTTATATTTTAAATAATAGAAAAAACAATAACATGCCTGAATATTCTTCCCCTCAGGAATATTTGAGGCTCATTCAACAACGCTGGCTCAACATTAATAGTACTGTAGCCGAAACTACAGCAAATCTTTTGGAAGATGTTGTTAATTCCATTTTCGGAGACGCAGCCCGTATTGGTTATGAATTACTTCAAAACGCGGACGATGCTTCACTTACTGAAGGTCTAAATATTGATATTGAATATTTTCTTTTAGAAGAATACGTAGTTATTCGTCACAATGGTGCTGGATTCTCATCAGCCAATATTGAAGCAATCTGTCGTTACGGAAGTCATGAATTATCAGTTGAGAAGGGTACTTCAGTCAAATTCGAGAATACTGTCGAGGATGAAAAACAGCGTAATCTCAAAAAATTGGCTATAAAGGTATAGGTTTCAAATCTGTATTCAACATTGCCAATCAGGTATGGGTTATTTCCAGGAATGACTATCAATTCCGTTTTGATGAGGCATATTGGAATGGCAAAAGAATCCCATGGCAGATATTGCCAATAGAATCAAATATAAAAGACCTGCCTGCGGAGCTTACCGATTTTATTTCCTTGGAGTCTGTGAATTTTATTTTGAAGATACGGCCTGAAATCGATCATAAGGCGGTGAAGAAAAAAATAGCTGTACTCTTTAAAGACGAGCAAATACTCCTTTTTCTTCCCCATACACGAAGTGTAGACCTTCAATATTTTGACTCCCGTGATAAACAAATGAAATATTATAGAAAAATAATACGTGAGCAGAAGAAAGAAATATTTTCTTTGTCGCGCTACGAAGGTCACGAACTAAAATCAATTTCTGAATGGCGCATTTCACATTTCGAGGCTCCCATTCCGGAGAATATAAGCCGATCTGTTGAGAATCTCGACAAAAGGCAGTGTCCTGAAAAACTGGATGCAAAGTAGTGGTTATAACATTGATGTTGTGCCTCCAATTATAGTCAAAATAGTTAATCCAGTAGACGGCCCCGGAAATGTTCTATCGCAAAAACCAGAAGAACCAATAGAGAATTCTCCTATCAAGCCTGGTCCTATCATAAAGGTGCCGCCAGAGGAGGCGCTCTTTCCTACCACACATAACTCTCGTGAGAATAGAAGAATTAAGGATTCTCCTATTTCACCTGAAGAGGCTTCATTCATTGGGAAATGGGGGGAAGAATATATCCATATTCAAAATGTGATTGGAGCCTATTATATAGAAAGAAACATCTTGGTTACTTTAATCAATTGGAATAATTGTAAAGAAGAATCAGGTAATCCACATGACTTTGTAGTCGAGTTATCTACTGGAGAGGCGCAATTTTGGGAAATAAAATCCACTCCTTCTTCATCTAAATACGCCTTCCCGATTTCTTCTAAAGAATTCCGGTTCGCTATGAATAACATTGAAAATTATTTTATCATAAGAATTTTCTCTGCGGGCACTGATAGTCCATCCTACGCAATATTAGAAAACCTCTTTGATTTGATAAAACTTGGGAAAGTCTACATTGAGGATACTAATATGCTCATTGTTCGGGAAAATTTGTAATACTGAGTTGCATGGATCATTAATCCCGAAATCTACCCATTCCAAGCCAACCAACCTACATTAAAATCCGTCTTTACCCTCGGAGTCCTTAAACAAGACGACATACTTCTATTCATTCACCAAAACAATTCCTTCACATGAACAAGTATCTTTTTTTATCCGCTGTTCTCGTATCATTTTTATTCGCCTGTCAAAAAAACGCTGAAGATATCCGGTTGCTTCCCCCCACTTTAATGTCTACCCGAACAGCCGACAGCGTGCACCTTAGAATTAATGCCGTTTATGGGTTCCTGCCAGTTCTGCCTTATTCTTACGATGTGCCGGATAAGTTCGAAATTTACGAATCAGAAGGAGATATGAACTCCTTTGAAAAAATTGCCACGATTAATAACGATGCGTCTTATCGCTATTCAATTGGCGGCTTACAACCTGGAGTGTCGTATTTTTATTATGTAAAATCCAAAAAAAGCGGATTGGAGACGGTTTATTCCGACACCATCATGGTGATTCCTAACACTCCGGAAACCCTTATCCGTGCGGTTTCGCCAACGGATTTTCCGGTTCAAAGTGCAGCATTATCACCCAACGGCGCTACGATAGCCTATTCGAATCCGGCTTATACCTGGGATAACGGCATGTATGGCGCAACAACGCTGTTTTTGTACGACCTTGCTACTGCCCAAAACACCTTAATCCAGCGGAGTGCTGTTTATCCGGATTGGTCACCCGCGGGCGATAAAATTGCCTTTTGTACCGATAAAGATGAAGTGGGAGTGCCCGGTTACAGACCTCAACAATTGGCGGTGTATAATTTGGCGACCGACTCGATTACCAGACTCACCACAGGGTCAATATTTACGCTTCACCCGGAATTTTCTGCCGATGGCCAATGGATCGTCTATTCGTCGGATGAAGGCCACCCCAATGAATTTGATATTTGGAAAATTGCAGCGGATGGTACCCAAAAAACAAAACTGACCAACGGGCTTGGTCATGGTAGTTTCACCCCAAGTACGGGGTTAGGTATGCCCAGTTGGGCGCCAGATGGCTCGGCGATTTTAATGGGTGTGCAATCCAGTAATCCTGACCAAAAAGGCATTTTTAAAATCAATCTGCAAAATAATACAGTTGTACCGGTCATTCAATCCCAATGGGAAGACTCCTCGCCATCTATTTCACCTGATGGCCAAAAAATGGCCTTTTTCAGCAACCGCTCCGGCTTGGCAGAAGTGTGGATATATAGCCTGAATACTGGTGATTATCAGCAGGTTACAGGTTTTAATGAAGGGTTTATTAATAACAACTGGAGCAAGATCGAATGGGTCGGTCCAGCGGAATTGCTGTTTGGGGGCTATGATGGAACGCAGTTTGAAACGGTATACAGGGTTAAGATGTAAAGTTCAGCACCTCACTTCATCCCCGCCTTCACCCGCTCCAGCGTCTGTTGCGCAAACGTATAATTCGGATTAATCTCCAGTGCCTTTTTGGCGTCAGCGAGGGCTTTATCGAACTGTCCCAGGCCGATTTCAGCATTTGCACGGTTGTTGAGGGCTTGTACCAAAGCGGGATTGATGGCTAAGGCTGCGGTGTAGTCGGCTACCGCTTGTTGGTATTGCTGTGCTTTGTAATACAGCAATCCGCGGTTCACCAACGCCTCCACTGCCTTTGGGTTCAACCGAATAGACTCGCCATAATCGGCGATAGCCTTTTCTGTTTCGCCCGCTTTTTCATAAGAGAATCCCCGGAGGTAAAATGCCTCCGGGTTATTTTTTTCCAGTTCAATGCTTTTGGCTAAGTCCGGCCCGGCTTCATTCGCCCTGTTGAGCATCACCAAACATTTGCCCCTGTTGAGAAACAATTTGGGGGAGGAAAGGCCCGATTTAATGGCACTGTCGAAATCGTTGTACGCCTCCTGTATCTTTTTCAGGTTAAGGTAGGCTTGTCCGCGGCCGTTAAAAGCTTCCACCGTTTCCGGGTCCAGTTTTAAGGCTTCTGTATAATGGGTGGCCGCATTTTGGAATTCGCTGCGAATCAATTCGTTGTATGCCAAATTGCATTGGCAAAGCGAAGATTCAGGTGTGTATCCCACACAGTTTTTGAATAGTTTTACGCCATCTTTCCAAACAGTAGTCTGGTTAAATGCCAGCATGCCCAATATGGCCGCCAATCCAAAAGTAACGGCCATCCGTAACACATGGTTGGTTTTTTCAAGCAATAAACCGATCAACCAGAATATGCCAATACAAGAGATATAAGCGTACCGATCAGACCGCAATTCAAAACTACCCACTGTTCTGATGGGCAACATGACCGCCAAAGGGATCAAATACAAGGCAATACCCCAGAGCACGTCCCGGTTATTGCGCGCCATTTTCCATACCAACCCTGCAACAACAGCTAGCACCACTGGTGAAGCATAGTAATACCATGCCCAGCTGCCACCATCTTTGGTAAATGGATAAGCCACCGTAAATCCAAACGGAGCCAGTAACTTGAAAGGGTAGAAGAGGATGGTTTGGCTGATCATAAAAAAGCGATCCACCATTGAAAATACCGAAGAACTCAGGGCGATATCGTGCCCCTCTGCCTCCCTGGTGGAAAAAGTGTAAAGTCCAAAACCAAAGGCAATCAGGAAATATAAAACTTTACTTGTCCAAAATTTTCTTATCAGATTTTTGTAAAACAAAAAATCAGTTGCAATTAATAAAACCGGAAGCGTCACAGCAGCCGATTTAGACAAAACGGATGCCATGAATAATCCAAGCGACAATGCAATCCAGGGTAGGGTAGCGGTACCCTCTTCTGCTGCCTGGGCGAACGATAAGTAGGCCCTGAAACTGCCTAAATAAAAAGCAGCAAATAAAACCGTACTCAAGGCTGCTGCCCAACTCACCGCTTCCACCTGAATCGGGTGAACAGTAAAAAGCAGCGCACAAAAGAAAGCCAGCCAGGAACGTCCTGCCAGCGTTTTTAAAATATTGAAAACCAGAACGCTGCTGATCGCGTGGCAGATTAATGCTAGTAAGTGATAACCGTAGGCCTCTTGTCCGGAAATTAATGATCCCACCCAATAGGCGATCCAGGTGAATGGCGCATACATGCCGAGATTTTGTCCGGTGAAAAACTTGCCAAGTGATGGATTTTGCAAGGCGCGGTTGTATAAAATGGCCTTGTCATCGTCAAAAAAAACTAATCCGTTGTTGAGTGACAAGAAATAGACGAGCACTGCTGCCAAAATAAGCAGCGCTTCCGGCAGCCATTTGCGCTCGAAAAAATCTGCTGTAGCCGTTAAAGGCACTTCGGGAACAGTAATTATGGGTTCAGGTATTGCTTTTTTTGACGGCTTTGCCATGGACAGATCATATTTAAGTGCGCAAATGTAGTCAGGATGGGTGTTCCAGCAAAATTAACCCATCAACAATGCAGATTCCCGTGAATCCTTTTGATATTTAACGCCCACTTGTCGTACTTTTGGCCGTCTGAATTTCAAATATAACCCAGACCTATTTCGCTCATGAATTTACATGAATACCAGGGCAAAGAATTGCTCAAATCTTACGGAATAAAAATCCAGGAAGGGATTGTTGCCCATACTGCTGAAGAGGCAGTGGCAGCTGCAATAAAAATTAAAGAACTATACAATTCCGGCTGGTGTGTCGTAAAAGCACAGATTCACGCAGGTGGCCGTGGTAAAGGCGGTGGCGTTAAACTGGCGAAAAGCCCGGAGCAAGCGGGTGAAATCGCAGGCCAGATTCTCGGAATGATGCTTGTTACCCCACAAACGCCTCCTGAAGGTAAATTGGTCAGCAAGGTTTTGATCACCCAGGATGTATTCTATCCAGGAGCGAACGAACCAAAAGAATACTATGTCAGTATCCTGACTGATCGCGGAAGAGGCTGTAATGTGATTATCTATTCGCCTGATGGTGGTATGGACATTGAAAAAGTAGCGGAAGAAACACCGGAAAGGGTTTTCACCGAGTTTATCGATCCACTACTTGGGCTTCGTCCTTTTCATGCACAAAAAATTGCTTTTGACCTGGGTTTGAGCGGTCAGGCATTTAAAGAAATGGTGGATTTTGTACAAAAACTGTACACGGCATTCATCGGTTCTGACGCCAGCCTTTTCGAAATTAACCCATGTCTCAAAACGAGCGACGACAAGATTATTGCCGTAGATGCTAAAGTGGCGCTCGATGAGAATGCACTGTTCCGTCATCCGGATCTTCTGGCTTTGCGCGATACTTCTGAAGAAGATCCGACCGATGTGGAGGCACAGTCTTATGACTTGAATTACGTCAAACTGGACGGCAATGTCGGCTGTATGGTCAATGGTGCCGGTTTGGCAATGGCCACGATGGACCTGATTCAGTTGTCTGGAGGCGCACCTGCTAATTTCCTGGATGTAGGCGGTACCGCCGATGCTGAACGCGTGGAAAATGCCATGCGGCTCATGTTGAAAGATAAAAATGTAGATGCTATCCTGATCAATATATTCGGTGGTATCGTGCGTTGCGACCGTGTTGCTCAAGGCGTTGTCGATGCTTACCATAAAATTGGTGAAATTCCGGTGCCTGTCATTGTACGCCTTCAAGGCACCAATGCAGACCTGGGCAAAAAAATCATCGATGAGTCTGGATTAAAAGTATTTGGCGCGATTGAATTTCAGGAAGCTGCTGATTTAGTCGCGAAAGTGCTGCACAAGTAATTATAGCAGGCAATAGGTAAGTAAAAAAAGCAGGCAAGGCGTAGCGTGAATCACAAGAATGTCGTCCATAAGATTGACCTGATTGAGATGCACGCTACACCTTGCCTGCTTTTTTTATTTGCCTATTGCCTACTCCTACATGATGTAGGAGATATAATTAGTTGTTATTGAACAAATGGTGTACACCTTTTCCATAGAGGAATATCGAACACCGAATGTCGAACGCCGAAGTAGCGTAGGCCTAAAAGGGGGCTATTTCAGGTTTTTATTTGATTTTTGTAAATATATGGGAGGACTCTACGCTACTTCGGCGTTCGATATTCGGTGTTCGATATTCCTCTACGGAAAAAGAGAACACATATTCGCCAACCGTTACCTCACCTACTTTAAAAACTAATTCTCCTGCTAATCCTTAGATGAATACCAACCTGCCGGAAAATCTCCCCAGGATAAGTGGGACTGTTCACCCGACTCATCAGGTCGATTATTGCTGTGGGTGAAATGAACATCAAGGTCTTGCGACCTACCGGGAATTCACAATTCACACCAGTCCTTATACTCAGGACAAGCGGGTTTTTATAGATACTGGAGTAAGGACCACCAGAGGGCCTATTATTGCCACCGCTGATAACTCCTTGGGAACGCTGATAAAACTGCGCCTGTAGTCCGGCATAAGGCGAGATGGTCCATTGCCCTGCCTGGAAGGCATATTGCAGATCAATTGGGATACTCCACGTGGTAATTTTGTTGAAATTTTTTACCGTGTGCGTGAAGTGATGGAGGGTTGTTTCCCAGGAATAGGAGGAATCAATTTCGCCATTGGAATATTCAATTGTAGTAAGGCGATTGCTGAGGCTATCCCATTCCTGGTTCCATTGGTAAACGGAATTGAGCTGGTTAAACTGAATCCCGCTGCTGATAAAAAAGTGACCTGCCATTTTACCTTTCAGGTGAATTCCAAGATGAAAAGCTTCCAGATTTTTTTCTCCACTCCGTGGCAAGGGGTTGACATCTTTCACCCGCGATATATTCCAGCCATAATATCCCGCATCAAGTCCCATCTCAATTGCGTGCCGGGCAGATGCTTTTTTACTTTTCTTCTTAAAATTATAGAATTTTGGCTGATAATAAGGAGCGATTAATTCAGATTCAGCATGTGGCAACATAGTCAGGATTTCATATTTTGAAGACTGAAGAAGTGCTGTTGAAATGGAATCTGCTTCCTGTTCCATTGTCACGGGTTTCCCAGCAGACAATCCTTGTTGTATGATTGGATTGTCCAGGCGGATATGCAGAGAGTTTGGCTGTGGGCTGAAGGGGAGATTGTTATTGGGTTGAGCAGTGTTGTCCGCGAATGCCGCCAACGGTCTATTGTTCTCATTTGGCTTTGGTACCTTGTTAACATCAATGGACGCTGGAGTGTAGGAGGAATTGCTTTCGGTAAGGTGTGGTGCCAGCTGGTTTGGCCTTTCAGCCAATACCGATTTAGCAATCATGCGCAATTTTTGGCCAGAGGCTGTTCCCATTTCCACACCGATCATCCCAAATGATTTTAATACTTTAGCATAACCTGCGCTATCCACAGCCCTCAAATCTCCAGGCATCACTTTAAATGTTTCACCGGTTGATGGATCCAGGTATACTGCATAAACATTGACCGAACCGGTGTACCCTGCACCTGAAGATAATTCTGCCACGCCATTGGCAGGTATGGTCACTTTTCTCCCTATTCCTACAGAAAAGGTTGCGCCAGTTATTCCCGAAAAAGTAGTGGTAAGTATTCTAGGAATCATCTTTATCTCCATAGTCGCATGTCCGCCGAGTCGGGGGAAAGCGTACCGTACCGTTTCAAAGTACCCTTCCTTGAAGACGGTTACCTTGGTGCCATTTTTATTCAGGCGATGGTTGTGAAAAAAAACAAACCCTGATCGTTGGTGGTGGTGGGATAAGAATCATCTGCTGTTACACCGGCTATAGCTCCTGTTCAGAAAGTAGGCCGAGATCTTGTATTAATCGTAAATCATCAATCGAATCAATCGTCAATCAAGAAGGTTGTTTCTTCTCTCTGTTATTATTGTTCCGGCGTTTATCCGGCCCGCCACTTCTTCCAGATGGTCCTCTTCCAGCCGGTCCTCTGCCAGTGGATTTTCGTTTGTCGCCATTATTGCTACCTTTCATTTGTGCAATATTATCGGGCAGCGGGATTTTATTGATGACTTTTCCGATTAGTTTTTCGATCCGTTCCAGGCCTTTTACCTCGGCTGGCGCGACGAAAGTGATGGCCATACCTTCTTTGGCAGCCCGTGCGGTACGGCCAATGCGGTGAACATAGTCTTCTGCGTCGCGGGGAATATCGTAGTTGATGACCAGGTCGATACCATCGATATCAATACCCCTGCTGACTACATCGGTAGCTACCAGCACATCAATATGGCGATTGCGGAAAGCCAGCATTACTTCTTCCCGTTTCTCCTGTTCGAGGTCGCTACTGATTTGTCCAATATCTAATCCTTTCGCTTTCAGTCGGTTGTAAAGCGTGCTCACTGCGCTTTTGGTCGAACTGAAAATCAGGATTCGCTGACCGTGCTTATCGTTCAATAGTTCGAGCATCAAGGCGAGTTTTTGATAGTCTTCTACCAAATAAACGGATTGTGTCAGGCCTTCAGCGGGTTTGGACAGTGCGATGCTGACGGTCACTGGATTGTTCAGCAGTGTACGGGCCAATTTAAGGACCGCATGTGGCATAGTGGCAGAAAACAAAAGCCCCTGGCGTTTTGGGTTCAGTGTGCCAATTATTTTCAGGAGATCGGGCTGGAAACCCATGTCCAGCATCCGGTCGGCTTCGTCGAGTACCAGGAAATGTATTTTTGAAAAATCCACATACCCCATATTGAGGTGAGCTATAAGCCTGCCTGGAGTAGCGATAATGATATCTGCGCCCTGGGTGAGGGCACTTTTTTCCTGTGAAAAACTTTTACCATCACCGCCGCCATAAACAGCCATAGAAGAAATGTTGGTAAAGTAGGAATAAGCACCTATCACCTGGTCAATTTGAACAGCCAGCTCTCGTGTAGGTACAATAATAAGCGCCTGGGTGTAGTTATATTCACCAGATTCGATGATTTTGTGCAAAATAGGCAACACAAAAGCTGCTGTTTTGCCGGTGCCGGTTTGTGCCACCCCAATCACATCTTTTCCTTCCAGGATAAGCGGGATTACCTTTTCCTGTATGGGAGTAGTGGTTGTAAAATTAAGTGCATCGATGCCGTCTAATAAATCGATATGCAGGCCAAGTTCAGAAAATTCCAAAGTGAGGTTTTTATAAAAAATAACGCTGATGCGCGTTTCAGGCACAAAGGTACTATAATTATGCCGGATTAGCCCTTTATTTCGGAGTTCTATACCAGATCGGTATCCGGTAAGGAATGTTATCCTGGCTGCCTTGTTTTTTAATTAGCAGATTTAGTACTTTGATGAAGAATAAATCTAAGATCTGGTGAAAATTATTTCCCCGATTTTCAATATTTCATGTACGTTTGCTTTTATCTTACAACAAATTTAAGAACAAATTCATTTATATTATGCATAGAGAAATACACCAATGGCACAGTCCGCGGCTCAATAAAAACATGGAAGTTGCTGTTTACGGGCATTTCGGGTTTGCCTTATTGATGCTGCCTACTGCGGCTGCTGACTACCTGGAATATGAACGTTTTCAATTGATTGACACATTGAAGCCTTATATTAATGCAGGTAAAGTAAAAGTTTTTTCTATTAATAGCATTAACTCGGAAGCATGGTTGAACAATAAGATGCATCCGCGGCATAAAGCCATTCGCCACCAGCAGTTTAATGCTTATGTGGAGGAGGAAGTAGTGCCATTTATCAGGACCATGAGTAGTCACGAAACCCCGATTATTACTACCGGGGCATCATTAGGGGCCTTACACGCCGCTAATTTATTTCTTCGCCGTCCCGATTTGTTTGCCGGTACCATTGCCATGTCGGGTGTTTATGACCTGACCAATTATACGAAAGGTTATTTTGATGAGGATGTGTATTTCAATTCGCCCACCCATTATATGCCTAATTTGACGGATGAAACCACTTTGACCAGGCTGCGCAATAGCGGAAAAATTCACATTCTTTCAGGCTCGGGCGATTATGAAGATCCTGAGGGCTCCCGCACCTTATCGGGTATTCTTTCTGCGAAAGGTATTCCGCATGAACTGGATATCTGGGGCTGGGATATGCGCCATGACTGGCCTACGTGGCGTGCTATGCTGCCACATTATATTAATTCCCGGTTCTGATTTATGCGTAATTTATTGATTGTCTTTTTGTTGTCATTTCCAAATTTCGCGTTGGCTGCACTTACAGATACCTTAGACATTTACAGCCCCTCGATGGCTAAAACTTCCAGGTGTATTGTTGTTGTTCCCTCAGATTATAGTGTTTCCGGCGACAGATACCCTGTTCTGTACCTGCTCCATGGCTGGAGTGGGAGTTATTCTGGGTGGTTATCTGAAGCACCACAATTGAAAGATGCAGCAGATCGCTACAAAATGATCCTTGTTTGTCCTGACGGCGGTTATGACAGTTGGTACCTGGATAGTCCTGTGGATTCTACAGTGCGCTATGACACCTATATCAGTCGGGAAGTTGTATCCTATATTGACCATTATTACCATACCCGAAACGAAGTATTGGGTCGTGCCATTGCAGGTTTAAGTATGGGAGGGCATGGTGCTATCACACTTGCTGCGAAGCACCCTGATGTGTTCGGGGCTGCCGGAAGCATGTGCGGTGGCCTGGATTTGCGCCTATTCAAGCGAAATGATTGGGATTTGAAAGGGGTTTTGGGAGACCCCTCTGATTCCTGGGCAAATTGGGAGGCCGCTTCTGCCGTAAATATGGTTTACTTGCTTCAGAAATCAGCAATTCCATTAATCATTGATTGTGGAACGGGCGATTTTTTCCTCGAAGCCAACCGGATCATGCACCAGGCTTTGTTGGCTGCTAAGGTAAAGCATGAATACACCGAACGCCCCGGCGAACACAACAGTGCTTACTGGTCCAATGCAGTGGATTATCAGGTCTTATTTTTTGATAAATTTTTTGATCTCCAAAAGTGAAGTACTTTTGCGATTGCTTAATTCAGGAATAATGCCTGGACATGGAGAATTAAACATTGACCATTAAACATTAAAAGGGGGGAGCAGCATTTCCCGAATCCGTACGTTTTGTAACGTGAATGAAAAGACTGGCACGATTGAGACATTATCAATACATATCATTTCTATTAAGCGGCAACACGCGTGTTTTTGCAATGCAAAACGCTCGTGTTGCGCTGTTTTTATGCTGTTGGCTAACCGCACTACCTCTTATTGCCCAAATTCCTGAAGCAGCTGGTTCCACGAGTCAACCGGTTGTTCTGGCGCTTACTGCGGAAGATACCCTGCCTGTGATGTTTACGCTGGCTTTTGCCCCTGAAAAGCGTTTTGTTACGAACGACACCATGCCCGATCTGGCTTTTCGCCTGTATGATCCTGCGCGGAAAGGACCACTGGATGATGGTCATTTGGGAAATCTCGGTACTGCCGCCCGGCCATTATGGTTTTCACCTTTGTCCCGAATCGGTTTTGAGTCAGGATTTCGCGCTTTTCAATTGTATGAATTAGCGCCGAATGACCTGCAGTTTTACCGGCATGCCCGTACCTACAGCCACGCCTATTTCTCCCGCGGGCGTTCCCAGCGCGACGCTGAATCATGGCTAAAACTTTCGCGAACTTTTTCAGGCGGGCTTAATTTTTCCCTTCAGTTTAAGACGATTAATAACCTCGGGGAATACCGTTTTCAACGCACCAAACACAGCTCGCTCGCTGCGGGTATCTGGTGGCCAGTCAGGAAGAACTATGAGGTGTTTTTCATTTATGCCACTAATACCTTTCAACAACAGGATAACGGCGGCATAACGACTCCTGCTTTTTTTGACTCGACCAGTTTTACGGGGATGATCAGTGTGCCGGTATTGCTGGACGGCGACAATTCCAAAACCAAAAATAGTAAACGCGACCTGCAACTCAGCCAATATTATACTTTTGGTAAAACGGCAAACCGACTTTTCCGGGCTGAACACACCCTGAATTACCGAACCGAAATCTGGAAATACAGCGATATAAATACCCCCGGCAGCGATCAAACTATTGATACAGGATTTTACGGCGGTTTCCTGACCGACCTTCGCGGCCTGAGGCACTATGTGAAAATTAATCGGATAGATAATAGTTTCTTTCTGAATACTTTACCTTCAAATACTGAGCGTACTGCCAACGGTAACCGGTTTGCAGCAGGTATTAAGCACGCCGTAATCCGGGTGGAACAGGAACCATTGTCGGATTCTTTATTCAGCAATTTATTCCTGACTGGCCGTTTTACCTTTGAACCCTCGAAGCGACTTTCGCTGATTGCCAATGGTGATTTGGGCCTGCTTCCTAAAAATGGTTACCGGGTGAATGCCGCTCTGAAAATTAATTTGGGTAAAGCTGGTATTCTTGAAGGCCGTTTATGGAATCAGTTACATCCTCCCGACCTGGTGCAATCGCAGGTGTATTCCACGTCCCGGAAAGTCTATCAATATGATTTCAAACTTGTTTTTGAAAACTCCTTGTCGGCTTCTTATTCCCTTCCAAAATTGGGGTTTAGCGCCAGTGGAGCCCTTCATTTGATTAATAATTATATTTATTTTGGCGCAAACAGTCTGCCTGTGCAAATTGGTTCGCCCATACAAGTCGGCCAATTGATGGTACGTCAAAATTTCAAATTCGGTATTTTCCGTTCTGAAAATACAGTTGGTCTTCAACAGATCAACGACGAAAACCTGCTGCGCCTGCCCAATTGGTTCACCAAAAACAGCTTGTATATTTCCCACCAGTATTTCAAAAAGGCGCTATTGGCCACTTACGGGGCTGATTTCAGGATGAATAGTGCGTTTCAACCTGATGGTTATCAGCCATTTACCGGACAATTTCACTTGCAATCGGCGACATACACTCAGGCCCCATTCCCGTGGATTGACGTGTTTATAGCTGTAAAAATTGAAAAATTTCGATTTTTTCTGCGATTCGAAAATATCGCCACGATCTGGAACCCTGTCGAAAATCTCTACCTTACTGAAAATCATCCCCAAACGCAGTTTACTTTCCGGCTTGGATTCAGCTGGCGGTTTTTAGATAGCAATACAGAAACTGTGAGTAATCAAGGCTCGGGTAGCGGTGGTGGATCGCCCACGGGTGGCGGGTTTGGAAGGGGAAATAATTTTTAGCCTGAAAATTACCCACACCTCCATTGGCTCATTCCGAGGAGGAATGTGGAACACCGAATATCGAAGTAGTGTAGAGTCAACATGCATTATTGATTTTTAGTAAGAAGCGGCAATAAAAAGGCCTATTTTCGGCATACTCTACGCTACTTCGACATTCGGTGTTCGATATTCCTTTTAAACACGTTTGGCGAGATCCACAATATCCTTCACCTCTAAAACTGGTTTTTCATAACCCAACCGCACCACATTAATCATGGCCAGTCCAAGTTCTTTCAATGTGGAGACAAAGCCCGGGAAAAACGTCCTGAAAAATGGATACATCCAACTAAGCCATTTATAATAGGGCAGTGTATTTTTTAAGCCAGGGGTAGGGTGGAGGTAACCAGGCCGGAATGCATATGTCTTTTTAAAAGGCAGTTTTGCCAGGTCATTTTCGGTTTTTCCTTTCACCCTGGCCCACATAGTACGGCCTTTTTCTGTGCTGTCGGTACCCGCACCGGAAATATAGCAAAAAGTCATACCTGTATTTCTTCGGGACAAGGTTTCTGCTACGTGCATGGTCAAAGTATAGGCCATTTTATAAAATTCCGGCTCTTTCATTCCTATGGATGACATCCCCAGACAAAAAAGACAAGCATCATAACCGCTCAATTGATCCTCAATAGGTGAAAGATCAAAAAAATCAGGGTGAATGATTTCTTTCAATTTCGGGTGCGTAATTCCGGAGGGTTTCCTGTTGATAATCAATATCTTAGCAATACCATCGTGTTGAAGGCATTCCTGAAGAACTCCTTCGCCGACCATACCGGTAGCGCCTGTGAGAATGATATTTGAGGGTGCGAGCATAAGTGTTGGTTATTTTTGTGTAAAGGTAAGCGGATTATTCTTTCGCATAATGAATCACCCTCATTAATAAAAACTATTTGAAATGAAAGACATGGAAATGGATGTCAATATTGCAGCACTAAAAAAATTAAAAAAAATCACCATTAATCAATCTACTTTTGTGCCGAAATCAGAAAAACTTTGCCTGGTTTTGCCATTTTAATATCATCGTGACTAAACCGCTCATCACCAAATCACAATACCGTCAGTTCCTGATCTGCCGACACGAATTCTGGCTGCAATACCATGAACCGGAAACATTTGCCAGTAAGCCTGACATTGAACTGATGCATCAGTTGGATCTGGGGAATGCCATTGAACGACTGGCAATGGATTATTTTGTGGCTTCGGAGATGCTAACAGTAGATTTTCAACAAGAATATATTTCGGAACAATTGTATGCCCGATCGGACATTGTGCTTACTGAAAAGTATCCACATTCCCGCACATTGATAGAAGTCAAGTCGGGGACTGCTGTAACCAGAGATTACCTGAATGATTTGGCTTTTCAATTTGTAGCTGCAGAAATGGCGGGTGTGCCGATTGACCGGCTTGGCGTGCTGCATGTCAATAAACCATACATTTTCGACGGTGTGCTGGACCTGCAGGCCTGGTTAGTCTATGTGGATGTAACCGATCAGGTGATCGAACGATTAGATCAAACCCGGGAAAATATTGCCGCGGCAATTAACTGCCTGTTGGGCGATGAACCAGAAATGGTACTGCACCTTTTTTGCAATAAAAAACGGAAGTGCCCGGCATTCCAAAAGTATCATCCGGAATGGCCTTCATACTCAGTATTCCAAATCAGCGGCATTCACCAGGCCGGATTGCGTACCTTGCTGGAAATGGGTATTACCGATATAAAAGCGGTCCCGGACGATTTTGAATTGCCACCGAAGCAACGCATTCAGGTGGAGGTGGCACGGTCAGGAAAGCCCTTTATCAAAAAGCGCAGTATTTCTGATGCGCTGGAGGCGTTACGGTTTCCTTTGTATTTTCTTGACTATGAAGCACTTCAGTATGGTATTCCCATGTACCCAGGAACGAGACCTTACCAACAAATGGTATTTCAATGGTCCCTCCATATTTTGGACGACAGGCACAGTGAACCCCGGCACCTGGAATTCTTGTCCGACGGCACGGCACTGCCATCCTACGCCTTTGCGCAGGCCCTTCAGGATGCCATACCTGCTGACAACGGAACCGTAATCGTCTGGAATAAAGATTTTGAAACCCGCCGAAATATAGAATTAGGCTTAATGTACCCTGAATTTGAACCCTTTCTGGCCGATCTGAATACCCGGGTGTTTGACCTCATGGAGATCTTTCGCAAACAGTATTATGTTCATCCCGCGGCCAGCGGCAGTTATTCCATTAAACGAATTTTACCTGTTTTTGCACCACAACATTCTTATCGGGACCTGGAAATTGGCGGTGGGCTGCTGGCATCCATTCGTTGGTTTGAGGTAGTAACGGGCAAAATTCCGGAGCAGGACAAGGAGCAGATAATGGCCGATTTACGGTCGTATTGTCACTTGGATACTTTGGCCATGGTAGAGATATATTCAGCCTTGGCTAAGGGCTAAACCTATTATTCCTTATAATATGCTCCTAACCTCCTGGCTATAATTGGTTAAAACAAAACAAAACTCATATATACATTGAGGCCCAATGCGTTCATTTTAGCAATGCGCCGGGTTTCGCTCGTAAGGTCCAAGTCGCCATATATCTCCATTCCAAGACAGGTTTTTCGATCGGGACCCATATATTTACCAAATCCACAACGCATTGACATCATATCGCCACGCGGTGGTCCGAGGGCTGATTCAGGGTCAAAAAAGCGTTCCATATATTTTCGGGCTTCCTCGTTGCCGATACTGTTGACTATCGTTTTGGCACCAAAACCGGCGTCCTGGAAAATAATTTTATAACCACCCTTAAAACTGGCAAAATAATCATTGCCAAAAACGATATCTTTACCGATGCCTGCCATTGCGGTGAAGGTCATTTTCTGGTAACTCGACGTGGAGGAAATAAATTCACCTTTGATAAATGCAGGTATATTGCCATAGGTCAGCAAGGCTGAAAACCCAAACCGGGGCTGTTTGATGCTCTTTTTAAGGTCGTAATCTACCACGAAGGTTTCCCATTCATAATCGGAATGTGATGGTGCAGCTTTAATGGAATTATAAAAATCCAGCAGGGGTGTGCGCTCAAAATCAATTTGGTGGTAAAGTTCAGAGGCCCCGATATCCATTCCTATTGACAAGTTCCAGCTGTCTTTGAGTTCTTCCAAAACATTGGGTGGTTGTGCAAATTGAGGATATTTTTGGATTGGCGGATTTTTAGGGGAAGGAGTGCCCGTATTTTGGGCAAAGAGGGAAGGTACTCCCCAAAGCACCAAAATTATAATGAACAGTTGTTTTTGAATCATACTAAATGAACAAATAAGCGTAGTGGCAGTTGAAATAAAATTAGATAACAGACGGCTGTTTAATAAAAGGTCACTTTCCCTTTTATTGAAAAAAAAGACCATTAAACGCCATTTTCAACCTTTCATTCGTTTATTAAAAAATACTACCATGCAAAATTATAGCAATTTTTTGATGATTTTCATTTTGTCATCATTTTTATTTTCGCACTGTACCGGTTCTACTTCCGGTTCTGCAAAAGCGGATGCTGCTTTTGCTAGTGGTTCACAGCCATCAGAACGATTTTTCCTTCCGGTGGTGACCGTCGAAAATTATTGGTATCAGGGGAAAGCAGAACTTGCTGCCTATGATGTCGAACAGGAGCGATATGGTGAAATGCGCAAAGCCGAAGAAGTCATCATTTTTGTAACAGAAGATTTTTCGCGCAGTAAACAAGTTAAATGCGATGATCCTGTGGCCGCGGGGACCGATCGCGTTCCTGTATTCAAATCCAATGTGGTCCGGAAGTTCAAAACCGGTATTTATGATTATTCCCTCATGCAATCGGTTTTTACACCTATGGATGGTGCTCCCACCCTCAAAACTACCTGTTCTGTTCAGGATTGGTGTGGACATGTTTTTGCCCAGTTCAATAATATTGTCGGGAATCAATGGAAGGCCAGGCATTTCTCTTATTTTGAATCCGAAGGTGATCAGGAAACAACTGTTGGTGCCGATTATTTAGAAGATGAGCTGATCAACCGGTTGCGTATTGATCCGGCAAAGATAAAGACAGGAAAAGTTTTCGTCATTCCAGCTGATTTTTATCTTCGGATGCGCCATAAGCCGCTTCAACCTGCTGCCGCTGAACTCACAATGATCAACACCGGCAAAGAAATGGTAATGGATCTCCGGTATACTGATATTGCCCGGTCCCTTCGGGTAACCTGTGAAAACCAAATGCCCTGGCGAATTACGGGGTGGGTGGAAACTGCCGATGGAAAAAGCATGAGTAAAGGGACCCTCAAGGCAGTTCGAATGGAACCCTACTGGGAACTGCACGGTAATGATGACCTGGGATTGCGTGATTCCCTGCGGATCAGATTTTAACCGCTTAAAACAACTATTTCTCAACCTGTTCGTTTTCAAAGGCCTGTGCAGTTTTCTTGCACAGACCTTTTTCCCTGTTTAATTTCGAAACATAAAATGTTTTTTTTATTGGGTAATAAAATGTAAATTGCCCCCTCAACGTTTTTGTCAATTTAATTTTAACGAAACCTTTAACTCTTTATGCGTCTCTTCATCCGCACATCAATATTTTCCGTTGGATTTCTTTTGTTGGCCTTTCCTGTGTTTTCACAGGACTGCGGCAACTTACTAGTCGAAAATAAAAAGCTGAATAATATTCAAATCGCTCACACTAAACCAATGACCATGGTGGTGCGCAGTAGTTACAACTACACCATTGAATTTTTTAGCGATGAAAAAGGGCTTTATGCCCGAATGACATCAAGTGGCGGTATTGAATTTAATCAGGATGATCAGGTGGTATTTGTTGATCTGAATGGCTTTGAACGGGCTTATAAATTTGGTTCTCTGGGCGAGGTGGGGACAGGATCAGTTCCTACTCATCGAAATAACCTCCGGATTGATATGGATGCGTTAAAGTGGCTTTCAGAAAATCAGGTAGGCGGTGTGAATCTGATCAATTTTGTGGATCGCCAAAAATACAAGTTTACCCTTAATCCAAATGGGCAAACGGAATTAAAAAATCTGGCAGCCTGTTTTTATGCCACTCTTGACCCTGCACTGGTAATCGACAATCCGGGTGCCCAAATAGTAAAAGCCAATAGCAGTACAGGTGCTTCTACTCCTACAGGAACATCAACGGCCACCGGAAGCACGCCCACTGGCACCAAGCCCAGTTCAGGTTCCGGAGGATATAAGCCGGCCACTCATAGTGAAGCCAATAAAGACAACGAAGTGGTGCAACTGCAAACGGAACTGGAAAAAACCAAGGAACGTCTGCGCAACGAAATAAAGGCCGAAAAAGAAAAAGCAGATGGCATCAGGGCGCAAATTTTGCAAGATATAACCGCAGCACGCGAAGCAGCCAACCAGAAAAAACTGGATTACTCTAATGAAGTGCTGGATGCCCGTAAAGCCAGTCAGGCCGAAATCGAAAAAAATAAAAGCGAAACACAAACACTCATTCAGACTAATCGGACAAAGGCCGATTCAGCAGTCTCCAAAATTGCCCTTTCGGTGGAAGATTCCCGCCGCCAAGCTGGTGAAGAAATCCAACGCGCCCGCCTTACGGCTACGGAAGAGGTCACCAAAGCCCGTTCCAATGCTGCGAAAGAACTGGCAACTATCAAAGAAAAATTAGAACAGGCCCGTTTGCAATACGTTGATGAAGTCGCTTCTGCGCGCGCTAATGCAGATGATGAATTGAAAAAAATACGGGAAGAAAGTG
>JBILHQ010000359.1:0-3889 GCA_044350415.1 Saprospiraceae bacterium
AACAACAATAATAAATATGCGATTAGTCAGTACGCTTCTTCTATCTGTTTGTATTTTAACTACTTACGCCCAAAACACCAAAAACAATCCCGCCGCCAAACACGGTAACAAATTTGAACAATTAGGTACCATTCTCCCTGATGCCAATGGCTACCGCACTGGTTCTGGTGCACCAGGGCACGAGTATTGGCAACAAAGAGCCGACTACCAGATCGATGCATTTCTTGACGAAAAAGACCTGCGTTTGAACGGAGAAGAGACGATTACTTATTTTAATAATTCTCCGGATGCATTGAGTTACCTGTGGTTGCAACTGGATGAAAATGAGCACCGTGCAACGGTGGAAAGCCAAAACTATACGGAGAGTTCCATCGACATACCGCTCAATGATAACCAATTGGACCGCCTGGAGTTTCGGGAAACAATGAAGGATTACGGCGTGAATATCCTGAGCGTGACTGACAAACAAGGCAAAGCACTGCCGTTCACCATTAATAACACAATGATGCGGGTGGATCTGCCGCAAGCACTTGCCTCCAAACAACAGTTGGTATTCAAAGTGAAATGGAATTATAAAATAGTGCCACGCCTGAAAGTAGGCGGCCGGGGAGGATACGAGTTTTTTGAAGGCGATGGCAATCATGTTTTTACCATTTCACAGTGGTACCCGCGGATGTGTGTGTACAATGATTATCAAGGGTGGAACAATAAGCAGTTTAGTGGCCGGGCCGAATTCTCCCTCATTTTTGGCAATTTTTCAGTGACGATGAAAGTTCCCGCAGACCATGTAGTCACCGCCACTGGCGTCTGCCAGAATCCGCAGGAAGTACTTTCCCCTGCACAATATGGCCGCTGGCAAAAAGCGCAATCATCTGATACGCCGATTGAAGTGGTCACCCTTGATGAAGCCAAAAACAGGGAAAAAAATCCTGAAAAAGACAAATACACTACCTGGAAATTCAAAGCCGACAATGTGCGCGATTTTGCCTGGGGCAGTTCCCGAAAATTCATTTGGGACGCCATGGCGCAACCTATCGAAGGCAAAAAGGTCATGTGCATGAGCGTATATCCCAAAGAAGCCTACGGTCTTTACAGCAAGTACTCTTCCAAAGTAATCGCACACACACTTCGGGTGTATTCCAAATTTACGATCCCCTACCCCTACCCTGTCGCGATCAGCGTGGAGGCCAGCAATGGGATGGAATACCCGATGATTGCCTTCAACTTTGGCCGGACCGAAACAGATGGCACCTATTCCGCCCGCACCAAAAACGGCATGATTGGTGTAATCATCCACGAGGTCGGCCACAATTTCTTCCCGATGATCATCAACAGCGATGAACGGCAGTGGTCGTGGATGGATGAAGGCCTCAATACTTTTGTTCAGTTTTTGGCCGAACAGGAATTCGATAATAATTTCCCTTCGTCCCGCGGTCCGGCGCACAAAATCGTCGATTACATGCGCCTGCCAGCCGAGCAGCTGGAGCCTATCATGACCAACAGCGACAATATCAACCAGTTTGGCAGCAATGCTTATGCAAAACCTGCCACGGCGCTTAATATTCTTCGGGAAACGATTATGGGCCGCGAACTCTTCGATTACGCGTTCCAGGAATATGCCCGGCGCTGGGCATTCAAACACCCCGCTCCCGCTGATTTTTTCCGCACCATGGAAGACGCTTCCGGTGTGGATCTCGACTGGTTCTGGCGCGGGTGGTTTTACGATATCGAGCCTGTGGACATCGCTTTAGACAGTGTACAGGTCTATACTGTGGGCGACAACCTGACGCCTGTGGCTATGAGCGGGGATCAGGACGGAAACGGTGACGGCAATTTTGAACCGATATCGAAAATCCGCAACCGGGAGAACGGCACGGTATTTTTAGTGGACCAGGATACCACCCTCCGCGACTTCTATTACTATTACAAACCAGACGCCAAAGCACCGGATGCCCCCAAAACCGCAGGCAACCGGGCAGCACCCACAGAAAAAGCCCCCCCCGAACTATCTGCTAAGTACGCTGGAAAATTCTACTATGAACTCACTTTCTCCAATAAAGGCGGGCTGGTGTCACCGATCATAATCCAGTGGAATTACAAAGACGGCACCAGTGAAGTAGAGCGCATCGGTGCCTATATCTGGCGAAAAAACGAAACCAAAGTGGTGAAATCGTTTTCCAAAACCAAAGAAGTAGCGAACATTGTCATTGATCCGTTTAAAGAAACAGCCGACATAGATACCAACAATCAAAACTGGCCCCCGGCGGTTGCCCCCAGCCGGTACGAACTGTTCAAATCTAATGGCGGCGGGAATCGACGCGGAGGAGGGAATCAGGGAGGCAATCCGATGCAAAAAGCGAAGAATTAGGTATTAGGTATGAAGTATTAGGTATGAAGTATTAGGTATGAAGTATTAGGTATGAAGTATTAGGTATGAAGTATTAGGTATGAAGTAAGTAGTGAGGATGAAGTATTAATGCGAATAACGGGCTAAAATAAGGCCCGCCTTCGTGGCCAGGACATGTTACTTTTTCGCCTTTTTCGGCGAAAATAGTGACATGTCCAAGATACTGCCAGAACAAAATCCGTCATTTTCCGAAAAACTTTCCATTTACAGCCTACCACCTAACTTCTAACCGTCCTGCGAGTAACAGCCTGCGCTGAAACGTTAAAGTTTCCGCGCATATCCCCGCATTAACATATTAAATTTGATATTCATTAAATTACCGTATAGATTTGTAGCATCATTTAACCCGTGAGCGCTAAAAACAATTGAATTACAGACGGCCGCTGTTCTTTCTCCTTTCCTGTGCCTCGCAAAACAATCACTTTTTATGAGTTCTTCTTATTTCAAATTACCACCTTTTATCGGTATTAAATTTACCCCCCCCCATTATTTAACATATTTAATTCCGAAAAGTCTCCAAAAAATTATCCCACTTGTTTTAATGCTGTTATTGCCGATGGTTTCGTTTGCGCAAACTTGTGATACAGAGGCAGATTTTACTTTTACAGCAAGTGGTTGTGTGTATGATTTCCAATCGGTTAACGCCAATGCCATTACTCACTCCTGGACCTTTTATCAAAACCCACAAGGACAGTATACTCCGAGTACAAGTAATCTCGCTAACCCGCTTCACAATTTTGGTTATCTAATGAGTACAAACCAAAGGAAGGTAGTGCATACCGTCACTTATGTGCAGAACGGAACCACTTACACAAAAACATGTGTGAAAATTCTGACGATAAATTGTACCACACCTTGCACCGCAAACCTTCCGCAATATAATATTGTTGGCTGCTTATTTAGCCCACTTGGGCTTGAAGGTTTGGTAACCTGGAATTGGGGAGATGGATCGCCTGTGGAAACTGGCATAAATCTTGGTCACACTTATAATACAAGCGGCAGTTTTACAGTTATGTTTACCGTAAATGGCCAAACCTGCACATTCCAGATAAGGGTTTCTTGTGATCTCTGCTGCACCGCAGATTTTATGGCGAACATTGTAAACGACTGTGGTAAATTAATACTCACCTTAGACGCTTATTGTGATAGCGGCAAACATTTCTGGACCGTAACAGGGAACAGCTGTTTTAAATTGATTACGTTGCAAAAAACGGTTGCCGACCAAACGATTCAGATAACCAATATTGATACTGAATTTACTGGTACGCTGTCGGTATCACATAGTTATACTTGTATGGATGGAACAATTTTTAGCCAGACAAAGGTTCTATCAGTACTCCCGGCAGGGCAAAAAGGTATATTCATCGGGCAGGATGGAGGTTCTGGCTACCTCACTGATTACTCCTGTGTATTACCCGGCTTTTCCTATACCCAGGCCAGCAAACCTGTTTACATTACAGGTACCATTGCGATAAATAAGCC
>JBILHQ010000195.1:0-11872 GCA_044350415.1 Saprospiraceae bacterium
AAACGTCCGATTCGCTCGATATTCCGCTCACCGATCTTCCCAAACACTTCGATTTTTTCCTGCCGCTGGTGGGTATGGAAAAAGCGCAGCACCAAAACGAAAACCCTGCCGACGTAAAAGCGGCAGAGCGTATGGCGAAGCTGTACGATGAGATCAAAAAAGATAACCCCACACAAACGCCCGAAGAAGTACACAACCTCAATGTGTTTCTTTCCCGCCTTTTGTTCTGCTTTTTTGCAGAAGATACCGGTATTTTTGCAAAAGGTCAATTCACCAATGCCATCAGTAGCCATACACAACCCGATGGCTCCGACCTGCACGACTACCTCGACACACTGTTTGCAGTGATGAATATGGAAGCCGGGACACGCGACAACCTGCCCGCTTATCTCGACGCATTCCCTTATGTCAACGGCGGTCTGTTCCGCAACCCTCACCACGCGCCGCTATTTACGCGCCGCAGCCGCCAGTCGGTGATCGACAGCGGCGAACTCGACTGGGCAGCCATTAACCCCGATATTTTCGGGTCGATGATCCAGGCGGTGATCACGCCCGAGCACAGGGGCGGACTGGGGATGCACTATACCAGTGTGCCGAATATCATGAAGGTGATCGAACCGCTGTTTCTGAACGAGCTGTATGAAGAATTTGAAGCGGCTAAAGGCAATAAAACCAAACTGAATGCCCTCCTTAAGCGGATTTGGAAGATCAAAATATTCGACCCGGCCTGTGGCAGCGGCAACTTTCTGATTATCGGGTACAAGGAATTGCGCCGCTTAGAAATGCGAATTTTTAAAGAATTGCAAACCTTCGCTTTTTCCGAAATCAGCCTCGGCAACTTCTACGGTATCGAACTCGACGACTTCGCCCATGAGGTTGCGATACTTTCTCTATGGCTCGCCGAGCACCAGATGAATCAGGAGTTTTTCGCTGCATTCGGCCGCACGAAACCCGCCCTTCCGCTTACAGAAACCGGCAATATCGTACACGGTAATGCCTGCCGGGTGGACTGGGAGTTGGTGTGCCCGAAAGTGGAAGGAGATGAGATTTATGTTTTGGGGAATCCTCCGTATCTGGGATCCTTTCTTCAAAACAAAGACCAAAAAGATGATTTAGCGTTTGTTTGCCAAGGTTTTAAATCATATAAGGATTTAGATTATATTGCTTGCTGGTTTATTAAGGGTGCTAATTTTATTCATGGAAACAACTCTAAATTGGCACTTGTAACGACAAACTCAATTTGTCAGGGTGAGCAGGTAATATTGTTATGGCCTTTCATATTGTCCAAAAATATTGAAATACATTTTGCTTACAGCTCATTTAAATGGGTAAATAATGCTAAAAATAACGCTGGAGTGTACTGTACAATAATTGGTCTAAGGAGTATTTCGCCGGGTAAAAAGAAAATAATTTCTAAAAAAACATTTCAAATTGTTGATAATATAAATCCTTATTTATCGACCGGAAACAGCATAGTAATTGCGAAACGAATGAAGCCGTTATCCCGCATTCCTATGATGAGCTACGGTAGCAAAATTGTTGATAACGGACACCTAATATTTTCAACCGAGGAGAAAGATAAACTCCTTAATGAATATCCTCTTGCAAAAACACTTTTTAAAAGGTTAGCAGGATCAGCAGAATTTATTCGCGGTTTAGAAAGATGGTGTCTATATATTACTGATGATAAATTAGATTTTGCAAATACAATCCCCGAAATTGTCCAAAGGCTCTTATTAGTTAGAGAATTCAGGCAAAAAAGCACAGAGATAAGCACAAGGACGGCTTCTGATTTCCCTCATCGGTTTTATTATTCTGTGCACAGTGAGTCGAATTCAATAATTATTCCAAGGACATCTTCAGAAAGAAGAGAGTATATTCCAATTGGTTTTTTAAACGGAGACACAATTGTTTCAGATGCTGCAAGCGTTATTTTTAATGCGGAACCATGGATATTTTCAATTCTTAACTCACGCATACACATGACATGGGTAAGAGCAGTTGCTGGTAGGCTCAAAACCGATTATCGTTATTCTTCACAACTTTGCTACAACACCTTCCCATTCCCCAGCATCACCGACGCCCAAAAGCAAGACCTCGAGAAACACGTCTACCGCATCTTAGACGAGCGTGAAAAGCACAGTGAAAAGACCCTGGCCCAGCTCTACGATCCGGAGAAAATGCCCGAAGGCTTGCGGGAGGCACACCGGCAGAATGACCTGGCCGTGGAGCGTTGCTACCGGAGTAAACCCTTCGACAGTGATGAGGAGCGGCTGGAATACCTGTTCAAACTGTATGAGCAGATGATCGCGGAGGAAAAGACGAAGGGGACGTTGTTTGAAGGGGCGGGAAAAAAGAAAAAGAAATAGTTACGTGGGGACAAATTGTCCTTGGGTAGCGTAGCCGGGAATAAAACTGTTACAAATTGAAAGGTATCTACCATGCAAGCAGAAGATCAAAACAGAGATTATAAGAGCCTGCGCAAGGCTATTGGTAAACAAGCCGATTTACAATCACTGGCGGAGACCTGTGTATGTTTTGCCAATGCGCAAGGCGGTGAAATAGTGATAGGTATCGAAGATGGAGAACAGGAACCTCCTGCTGGCCAAAAAGTGGATATCGCCGCAATGAATGATGTGGTAAAAAGACTGCGATCCTTAACCGATAGCGTAGGTATGATTAACCCTGAAGTTATTGTACATGAAAATGGAGGAGCGTATTTTATTATCCAGGTATTACCTACTACACGAACCATTGCTACTACATCCTCAGGAAAGGTTTTTATCAGGGTTTCTGACAATTGCTTCCCAATAAGCGGCGACGAGTTGACAAATCTTGCTGCTGAAAAAACCGCATTCCAATGGGAGATAATTGTTGTACAAAGGCTCAAATTAGAAGATGTTCTACCTGGTACCATCAACAGTTTTGTAAAGGATATACGACAATCAGGCAAAGTATCAGACTTTATTAAAAACAGAGACAGCGATGAAATCTTTCAGTTTTATCAAATGCTCACGCCTGAGGGTTATTTAACTAATTTGGGTATTTTATGGCTGGGTAGTCCGGTGCAACGGGCACGTTTGAGTTACCCGGTTACAGTACAATACATAGTTTATAACCATCGGGAGGAAAAAATCAGAAAAAAAGAATGGCATTTCCACCTACATAACCCTAAAGAGTTGGTGATGGAAATAGAAAAAGAGGCTGTTGAACTTACCTACAGTGCCGAAATACCCGATGGATTATTCCGGAAGACAGTCAGACAATATCCCAAAGAGGTAGTCAGGGAACTACTTATCAATGCTATTGCCCATAAAAAATATACCATTTCGGGTGATATATTCATCGAAGTTTACCCTGATCGTATGGTGATTACCAATCCGGGCAGCCTTCCTCTTGGTGTTACGACTAATAATATTCTTCATGAAAGGCACAGGAGAAATCCCCACCTTATTAAAACACTAAGTGATATGAATTTGATGGAAGGCGAGGGCTCCGGCTATGATCTGGTGTATGAAAAATTGGCACGTGATGGCAAGCCCATGCCTAAAATCGAAAGTAGTTTTACCAAAGTGTCGGTTACGGTATATTCTGGTAAAGTAGAGACTGATGTTGTTTCCATCCTTGATTATATTGATAAACACTTTCATTTAACGCAGAAGGAGTTTATCACATTGGGATTGGTAGCGACTGAGAGGAAAATACTTTCTACACAATTGGCAGTAAAATTGCAGTTGAACCAGGAAGATAAAATGCGCTCATGGATAGGCTCTCTGATAGAAAATGGAATCCTAATTACGCACGGCATTAAAAAAGGTACAGAGTATTTGTTAAACCCCGAACTTTTTGCCCAAGCAAAACTGGATATCAAACCTACCCTTAAAACTTTAGAACCTTATAAATTGGAAGCACTCATTATTGAGGACATAAAATACAATGGCGGAAGTAAACTGGCTGATATTCAAAACAGGATAAAAGAGGTTGACAAATCTGATATCCAAAAAATAGTTTACAGGATGGTTGAAAATGGTGTGCTTAAAACGGAAGGGGGTAAAAGAAACCGGGTTTATGATTTGTTCAAAAAAAAATAAACCAGAAATAAAATCAAAAATAAAACTACACAAATAATTTACAATCAATTATTTAGGTTATTTATTTTAATTAAATAAAAAAAATAAAACCAAAAAAATGCCGGATATCGTACATGTCACCTACGCCCAAACCGGGCAAAGTTCCAAAATAAACGCTCTGGGCATGCGGGAAATGCAGGAGAAAGCATACCACGCCAGGGATGCGCAATATCTCCTGCTCAAAGCGCCGCCTGCTTCCGGCAAGTCCCGGGCTTTGATGTTTATTGCCTTAGACAAACTGTTTCATCAGGGGCTTAGAAAGGTAATCGTAGCAGTTCCGGAGAAGTCGATAGGCGGTTCTTTTGGGACCACCAATCTGAAAAATTTCGGTTTTTATGCCAATTGGGAACCTAATCCGATGTACAATCTTTGCACGCCGGGTTTGGATGGCAGTAAAAGTAAAGTGCAGGCGTTTAAAAATTTTATCGCCAACGACGAGCGGATCATGATTTGTACCCATGCCACCCTCAGGTTTGCTTTTGAGGAATTGGATGAATCGCAATTCGATGGTATTGTTCTGGCGATTGATGAGTTTCACCACGTTTCGGCAGATGGCGACAGTCGCCTCGGTGAATTATTACGGTCCATTATGGCCAAATCCACTGCACATATTGTAGCCATGACCGGCTCTTATTTTCGCGGCGACAGTGTGCCAGTGTTGTTGCCCGAGGATGAGGCCAAATTCACCAAAGTTACTTACAACTATTATGAACAGTTAAACGGGTATTCTTATTTAAAATCGCTGGGTATCGGTTATCATTTTTACCAGGGACAATACACGTCAGCTATTCTGGAAATTTTGGACACCAACAAAAAAACGATTCTGCACATCCCCAATGTGAATTCCGGCGAATCAACAAAAGACAAGCACCGGGAAGTGGGAACCATTCTGGATGCCATCGGTGACGTCATCAATGTGGATGAAGCCACCGGTGTCATTTATGTAAAACGGCATACCGACGGAAAAATGCTGAAAGTGGCCGATCTGGTGAATGACAATCCGAGAGACCGGGAAAAAGTAGTCGGGTATCTCCGCGATATCAAATCCGTAGATGATATGGATATGATTATTGCTTTGGGTATGGCCAAAGAAGGTTTTGACTGGCCGTTTTGCGAACATGCCCTGACTGTAGGTTACAGGGGTTCGCTGACGGAAATCATTCAGATCATCGGTCGGTGTACCAGAGACAGCGATAATAAAACGCACGCCCAATTCACCAATCTGATTGCGCAGCCCGATGCAGGCGACGGTGAAGTGAAGACTGCGGTGAATAATATGCTTAAAGCCATCACCGCCTCCCTGCTGATGGAGCAGGTGATGGCACCTAACTTTAAGTTTAAAACCAAACTGTCGGAAGAGGACAAGGCCGGACCGGGTGAAATAAAAACCACCGGTTTTAAAGAGCCCAGTTCCAAACGGGTAAAAGACATCGTCGAATCAGACCTGAACGATCTGAAAGCCACTATTTTACAGGATGATTCGATGCTGCGAGCCATTCCCGGCAATATTGACCCGGAAGTCATCAACAAAGTACTTATCCCGAAAATCATTCAGGCCAAATACCCGCAACTCACCGAAGAAGAGCTGGAGGAGGTCAGGCAGTACGTTGTATTGGACTCGGTGGTAAAAAACAACTTATTGATCGATGTCGATGAGTTGAAAAAGGCCATTCAAAAAGACGAAAGTCTGCGCCGGGCTATTGCTGAAAACCTTCCCCAAAGCGCTATCAATAATGAAATTATTCCGAAGATCGTCAAAACCATGTACCCGGACCTGTCGGCGGAGGAAGTGAATACATTCAGCGGTATGGTCGCCAATGACGCCGAATCCGATCATGGGCCATCCTCCCACAGCGACAAAAGGTTTATCCGTATGGCCGGACAATTTATCAATATTGATGATCTGCATATCGACCTGATCGACCGTATCAATCCGTTCCAGAAAGCGTACGAAATCCTGTCAAAATCAGTAACGACTAAGGTGCTGAAAGTAATACAGGATGCCATCGAAGCGACCAGAATTCAGATGACTTTGGAAGAGGCATTCATTTTATGGCCAAAAATCAATGACTTTGTGAAAACCTTTAAAAAAGAACCCAGCCTCCAATCTACTGATCCTTTGGAAAGAAGAATGGCGGAAGCGATTATCTTTTTGAAAGAGCAAAAACGCAAAACACAAAATGGATAAGGGCAAAAAACTGCTGGATTTATTTGAAAATGACCCATTAGGGTTGTTGAATATCAAACCCTCTGCTTCACCGGCACGGAATGAAGACGAGCGACTGGTAGAGACATTTCAGGAAATCAATGCCTTTTATGAAAAAAACAACCGTGCGCCGGAACAAGGAAACGGTGTGGCAGAGCACCAACTCTATTCGAGGTTGAAAGGTATCAGAGAGCATCCGCTCAAAGTGGAGATGCTGAAATACCATGATAGGTTCGGTTTATTGGATTATGTACAGAAACCCATTCAATCGCTGGACGATGTACTGAACGACGATATTTTAGGGTTATTAGACGATGACGCTGAAGGATTATTTGACTTGCAACATATCGGTCAGGATGAGGAGCGCGCAAGTGCCGATTTCGTAGCCCGGCGTAAACCCTGTACAGATTTCGAAAAATACGAACCGGTATTTCAGGAAATCCAAAAAGACTTATCGGTCGGAAAAAGGAAATTACTCGCCTTCAAAGAAGAGAATTTACGGGAAGGTGATTTTTACGTTCACAATGGTATTTTGTTGTTACTGGAGCAGGTGGATTTTCAGGAAGAAGTGCAGCCGTATAAAAGCGGGAGCCGGTACCGCAAGGACGGCCGGACGAGGGTCGTTTTTGAAAATGGTACAGAATCGAATATGCTTTACCGATCTTTGTACAAAGCCTTATTGGACAATGGCAAAGTCGTATCTAAAAATGCCGACGAAGTCAACCAAAGTTTTTTAGAAAGATTCAGTAATATCACCGATGACGATCAGGAAGCTGGATTTATTTACATCCTCAAATCAAAAAGCGACAAACAGGAAATCAGGGACATTTCGCATCTGTACAAAATCGGTTTTTCCAAAAGGCCAGTGGAAGACAGGATTAAAAATGCCGCTCAGGAGCCAACCTTTTTAATGGCTGACGTGCGGATTGTAATGACCTGGAAATGTTACAACCTGAACCCGCAAAAACTGGAACAGTTGCTCCATAATTTTTTCGGCAGGGCTTGTCTGAATATTGATGTATTTGATAAGGCTGGCAACCGTCATACACCCAGGGAATGGTTTATCGCGCCGTTGGATGTGGTGGAGCAGGCTGTGAACTGGATTATATCGGGGGAGATATTGGAATATCGGTATAATGTTGATAGTGGGGAGATTGAGAAGAGGTGATTCGGTTTTATACAATTAATTCCGTGTCTTCTACAGAATAAGGCATTATATTTGCTGACCATATATATATATAGAACTACCCTTATAATGGAGACCATACTACATCAAAACAACGTTTATGCCTACAATAGAGAAAATATTGTTAAGCATATCTCAGAAGTTAAGAGCGGACAGCTCGGATATTATTGTATTGGCTGTGGTAAAGAAATGCAAGCAAAAAAAGGCGACATTTTAGCGCATCATTTTTTTCACGCTCCTAAAGATGTGCAGATTGAAGCCAAATGTAGTTATTCAGATGAAACATACCGGCATCAGCTTGCGAAAGAAACACTTCAAAGAATTAAACAAATTAAGGTCCCAGCCCTTTACAAATACCCTCCTTCTGGAATTGACGGTAAACCTTATAAGATAAAAGATTCCGAAGTTATCAAGGCAAGTAGTGTTCACATTGAGATGGATTTTTTTGAAGACGAAAAAGGGCACATTAAGCATGGAAGGAAAATTGACTTCGCACATGACGGTGGAAAATTTTTACTCCTGAGACCTGACGTTGCATTTTTTGATGAGCAAGGGTTGCCAATATTGCTAATTGTAATTGTTGCTACCCATAAAATAACACCTGAAAAACTTTCGAAAATAAAAAAACTGGGAATCGATACCATTCAAGTCACTATCCCCAAAGAATCACCTCAGGAAATAGAAAACACCTTTTTTAAAACCACCAAAACTCAATGGATCTATAATTATGAGCAAGAGCAAACCATCTATGTACGAAATTCCAAGGGAGATTTTGAGGGAATATCATCTCCTGATGAATTCCAAAGAAAACTTCTTGAAGCAACCGAATCTTACGAATGCAGAGCGGCGCAAATTAACAACCTTATACGAGGGTTTAACAAATGTCTGGAATCAGAGCAATACAGAGGTTTTAAACAATTTATTACAGGAGAGATACAACGAGTTGAGAGGAATACAGAAGATATGCGAATCAGATGGGACGACCTTCAAAGAGAATATCAAGAAGAAATTGAAGCAGGATTTAGATTGGAGAAAGAGAATGTTGCAAGACAGGAAGAATCTGTTACAAAAGAGACAAGGGATTTTGAAGACCGATATCGAAATCTGGAAGACCGATATTCTCGAAAGAGAAGAGAACTTGAAACAGCACAGAGCGACTACCGACCAGGATGCCAAGATGAAATTGAGTATTTTGAAGGAGTGTTGGACGGACTTGGAGGAAGCGCAAAAGTTATTAGCGAAAGAATTAACGACATTAGAAGAAAAGAAACTGAACTTGAACAAATTGCAGCAGCAGAAACTGCTCGAATTGAACAGGAAACAGGAAGCATTTCAGACATGCTCCGAGAACTTGAGGAAAGAAGAATTTCCCTTTCAGAAAAGTATGCAAGAATTGAAATCGAAATTAGAGCAGAATTTGAAAGAGACAGAGATCGAATTGAACAATCTAACAAAGATGCTCTCGCAGGAATTAGAGCAGAATTTGAAAGAGACAGAGGAGCATCTATTAAGGCAATTGAGGCAAGAGATAGTGATCGATTATCCAGAGTTTCAAGTCGACTTAGAGACATTTCTGAGTTACGGATCAGACTCGAGGCTCTCCGTAAGAGAAAAGTCTATTTACAACGAATGCGAAAGTTTAAAGACATATTTGATGAAGGGACTTACAAAGGTTAAAATGAGCTATGAGGAATTTGAGGCACGAGCAAATAAGATAGTGGAAGAGGTGGAGGAATGAGTTTAATTGATCTCTTCTCTAAGCAATGGCCCTACCATTGTAGATTACTTGACAATATGTACCTGACAATTAGGAGATTTTTCAAAATCCCTTTTAAAACCTTCTGTATCAGCAATTTTGCCTTCCGGGTCATAAATTACAAACAGCCTGAATTTGTCAGCAGGGTATTTTGTCAGATCTGCTGCTATTTGGTTTGTAAACTCGGCCTTCGATAATTTGCCTCGAAGATATTTAGCCTCAATAAGCAGGTCATGTTGATTAAAAGAATGGTCAGGAATTGTCCTGGCAATCGAGAATCGAATTACCGGGAACTCTCGTTCGTAACCTTCTCGTTCTTTCCCTAAAAGGGCATTTATCAAATCATTAAGGGCATTTTCACTGTCTGGTTTTTGGCGTTCACAAGCAATTGGGATAGTATTTGAGAGCATCTCACAAATCTTATCTACCAAGATTTCAACAGGCTCACGCAGGTGTTCCCGATTATCGATGAAATCAAAAAGTGAATTTTGAATTTTTGGTTTCAAAGTATCTTCACCATCACGAATCCGAAGAAGTCCTTTCCTAACTTGTCGCGCATGTTTATTTACCAACTGGTAAATCGCGAGTATTTTAGTCATATTATTTCTTCCTTCAACAAATGGAATTACTTCATCTAACTCATTTAGAAACTCATATGGAAAATTTAGCTCTGTTGTAACAGATAACGCAGCGTAGAGCCTCAAATAATCTCTCACATGAGTCCTTGATTCCTCATCAGTAATTGCATCTCTGGACAGGTTAATATTGTATGCGGCATCAAAATCTTCTAATTCTGATGCGAATGCCGCGAACTGGCGATCTACACATTGAGAGCATCCGCCACAATGAGTTGCTTGCGAGTTATTTTTAAATTTCTGAAAAGTTTTTGTACAAGAAACAGTGTTATCAATATATAACTGTTTGCCGTATTTTTTTACTTTTTCGAATATGTCCGTTTTTGTTTGGTACAAAAATGGATGCCTGATCTCGGTGTCACTTCCAGAAACCACAGTAAAAAACTTTTGTAGCAGCCCAAGCGATTTTGGATGTGTAGTTCTGCTTGCGCGTGCATTCATTAAATCTTGCCTTTTTGAAAAATTGAGAGAAGTAATACCATTTTCAAAGACATAAATTTCCTGATTAGAGGCAAGGGACATAAGCGAAAAAGCAATAGATGTATACAAGAAAACCCGTGTCCGTTGCGTTTCCTCTACGGCTCTATCACCTGCTAAATTGCAATAAAAAGGAAAATACTGAATACGATTGGGGTAGTCTTTGTTTAAGAGTTCAAAAACTGTTTCCTGATACCTGCTTACAGAAGGATTATTTGAACGATGGCTAACCAAAATTAGGTTTTGATTACTTTCTTCCAAAAGTTCTAAAGCACCAGCCAATGAATCCATGCCGCCAGAAAAAAGTGCAATACTGGTATTTTCTTTTTTTTCTAAAACTATGCCTTCTGCGTCAAACAAACTTGTCTGGCCTGAATCTTTCCCTCCACTTTGAAATGTAAATTCATATTTTTTATCCCCGGACATAAAGCAAAGTGCTGCACTTAATTGCTCATTAACTGACGGAGCCTGCCAAAAATCGAAGTCACGAACTCTAATGACAAAATGAAGATTTCGTGCCCAACTGTGGTATTCTAAACTACTGCTACTTCCTCTATCAATATTCCGGTCTGCTGCGTACACAAATCCAGCAATTTCTAAAAGGTCTTTGATTCGGTCTGGAAAATGGCAATTAACGTTACGAATGAGGTGAGGAAGATCAATCTTAACATTATATTCAGCCAAAGAAGAATCAGAGCACAAGTGATGCAACTTGACTTTGGTGCCTTCCCCTGCTGTTGTTTCCGGAGATTCAGCGTTATTACATAGTATTATATGTTTGACTTCACTGCTCAACCTTTTCTTCTCTAATTAGGTCACTATTAATTTTATGGAATGCAAATGAGAGGAAGTCCTTAATCTTGTCGTCAGTCGGTACGCCACTCCGAATGTGGTTGTTAAACCACCCGGCTGAATACGATTGTGTAATTAGGGCTGTCTCAAACGCGTGTTGTGATATTTTATCGATGTGCATTTCCAGCTCTACGTTAAACTGGTTCCTCGCACTCATTGACGAAATATTTGAAGATGCCTCTCTTTCGAGAAAGTATTTCAAATACCGCTCGGTAAACTTGCCAAAAAATAACCGGGAAAGTTCGCAGAACCCCGCTCCGTTTGCGGCCTTACGCCAAATTTCAAAGGAGTTAGGATTTGAGTCGAAAATTAATGTTTGTTGAAGTTGATTTCTTTTTGACCATTCTGCTATGGTATCAATCATTGCCTGTACCGCGAACTTACTATACTCCTTCGATTGCTCTGTTTGGGCAACATACTCCCTCAAAGAGTGGGTCAAATCAAAAATATGGAAATCAGAAGGCAAATTGATTTCATTCTTTTTCAGGAAACCGGACGGATCATTTTGGGATGACGAAAATGAAAGTAGAATAAGATATTTAAAAGCAGCAATTACTCCGGGATCACTCGAAATGTACTTGAATTTGGTACGAACATTTTTTGTAGTTTCTTCTGCTATTTGTGCAATAC
>JBILHQ010000196.1:0-11831 GCA_044350415.1 Saprospiraceae bacterium
CCTTCCGCACAAAAACAGGGGAGGTAAGTGTACATGTTCAGGAGTTTACTTTTCTGTCGAAATCCTTGCGCCCACTGCCTATCGTCAAACGCGACGCGGAGGGTAATATATTTGATGCTTTTACTGACCCGGAAGCAAGGTACCGTATGCGGTATGTTGACCTGACGGTAAATCCGGAAGTGCGTGAAACCTTTATCAAAAGGGCAAAATTGATCAAAACGATTCGTACATTTCTGGATGAATTGGGACTGATTGAGGTGGAAACGCCCATTTTACAACCTATTCATGGTGGAGCTGCCGCACGCCCGTTCACTACGCACCATAATACGCTGGAGACCAAATTATACCTTCGTATTGCGAATGAACTGTACCTGAAACGCCTCATTGTAGGTGGTTTCGATGGTGTCTATGAATTCGCAAAAATGTTCCGAAACGAAGGAATGGACAGGACCCATAACCCGGAGTTTACTGCGCTTGAGTTTTATGTGGCGTATAAAGACTACAACTGGATGATGGACATCACCGAACAGATGCTGGAAAAAGTGGCCCGGGCTATTCATCCTGAAGGCGACAGTACCGCTGCATTTGGAGGTAATATATTGCAATTTGCCGGGCCTTACCGCCGCCTGACCATGTTTGACGCAATTCAGGAATATACAGGTATAGATGTGGCAACAGCAACGGAGGACGAACTGCGTGCCTATTGCCGCAAAGAGCATATCGAAGTGGATAATACCATGGGGAAAGCCAAATTGATTGACGAAATTTTTGGTGAAAAAGTAGAACACCTGCTGATTCAGCCCACTTTTTTGATTGATTATCCCGTGGAAATGTCCCCATTGACCAAAAAACACCGCTCAAAGCCTGGATTAGTAGAGCGGTTTGAGATGTTTGTAAATGGAAAGGAAGTTGCCAATGCTTACTCTGAGTTGAATGATCCTATTGATCAGCGCGAGCGCTTTGAAGATCAGTTGCGACTGGCAGAGCGGGGCGATGAGGAAGCTATGGCTCTTGATGAAGATTTTTTGCGTGCGTTAGAATACGGTATGCCTCCAACGGCTGGCATTGGGTTCGGTATCGATCGTTTGGCAATGCTGTTTACCGGACAGGCGAGTATTCAGGAAGTGTTGTTCTTTCCTCAAATGAGGCCTGAAGTGAGGCCTGAGGATGGGAAGGAGTAAGGAAACGGGTCTTTAATTTTCTAAATTTCATTCTTATGCGCCAAATTGTACTTTTCGGGATGGTAATCGCCAGTTTACTGGCCGGTTGCGGTAGTGATCATTTGCAAGAAAAAGGAACCGGTATGTTGGTTTCAGATTATTTGAAGCAGGATACTGCCGCGATTCAAACTGGCGGTGTAAAACTTATTCCTATCAGGACAGCCCAGGGTACCTTTAACGTATGGACAAAAACAGTGGGAAATAATCCCAAAATCAAAGTACTCCTGCTGCATGGCGGTCCGGCTTGCTCGCATGAGTACTTTGAATGTTTTGATAGTTTTTTGCCAAAGGAAGGCATTGAGTATATCTATTACGATCAATTGGGGTCTCATTTTTCAGATAAACCCAATAATGATTCTCTTTGGACCAACGACCGGTTTGTGGAGGAGGTCGAACAGGTCCGGCAGGCATTGGGCCTCAATAAAGATAATTTTTACTTGTTGGGCCATTCCTGGGGCGGGATTCTGGCAATGGACTATGCCTTGAAATACCAACAGCACCTGAAAGGATTGATTATCAGCAATATGATGGCTGATTGTGTGGCTTATGACCAGTATGCCAATGATGTATTGTCCAAACAAATGCCCAAGGCAGTTCTGGACTCGATCATGATGTTTGAGAAAAAAGGCGACTTCGAGAACCCCAAATATTTTGAGTTATTGATGCCTCATTTTTACAACCAGCATATCTGCCGCTTGCCGCTTGCTGCATGGCCGGAGCCGATGAAACGGGGGCTCGACCATACCAATCGCCACATTTATGTGTTGATGCAGGGCCCCAGTGAATTTGGTATCTCCGGAAGGTTAGAAAACTGGGATCGCTCTAAAGATTTGCCGAAGATTGCTGTGCCAACCCTCGTCATTGGTGCTAACCACGATACAATGGATCCAAAATACATGGAATGGATGTCGAAACAAGTTCAAAAAGGCACTTTTCTGCTTTGTCCCAATGGCAGTCACATGAGTATGTGGGACGATCAGAAAACCTATTTTACCGGATTAATTAATTTTTTACAAACCAACGGGTGACGGCAATTGAATACCTGTCACCCGTTGACGGTTAATTGATGCTGCTCTTCCGGAATTGACGGTATCTGTTTATAAATTCAAAAGGAGTGTTGTTGGGTCCTCCAACAGATTTTTTACTTTTACCAGGAAGGTAACTGATGCAGAGCCGTCAATGATACGGTGATCGTAGCTGAGCGCCAGATACATCATCGGGCGGATAACAATTTGTCCATCAACAACCATTGGCCGGTCTTTAATGGCATGCATCCCCAATATCGCACTTTGTGGCTCATTAATAATGGGTGTACTCATTAAACTCCCAAAAACGCCCCCATTGGTAATGGTAAAGGTCCCTCCGGTCATTTCTTCTAATGACAGGCGCCCTTCTCTGGCCTTGACGGCCAGATCTTTTAATGATTGCTCTATCTCGTGAAAACCAAGACTTTCCACATTGCGGATAGGGGGCACTACCAATCCGTTAGGCGTGCTGATGGCGATACTGATGTCAACAAAGTCGTGGTAGATGACATCATCGCCATCGATAAATGCATTGACCTCCGGCATTTCGATCAGGACTTTTGCACATGCTTTGGCGAACAGCGACATAAAGCCGAGTTTGATACCGTATTTTTTGACAAAAGCATCCTGGTATTTTTCGCGTAATGCCATTACGCCGGTCATATCCACCTCATTGAAAGTGGTGAGCATGGCGGTATTATTCTTTGCGCTGACCAATCTTTTAGCGATGGTGCGGCGCATTCTGCTCATTTTCTGTCTATTTTCATTTCTGGAAAATGCAGCTGATGGCTGTGGTGCGGCCGCTGGTGCCGGCGATGTTGGTGCTGCAACCGGAGGAGGTGGAGCCACAGTTGCTTTTTGAGCATCTTCCTTCGTGATTCGGCCATCTCTTCCAGAGCCAACTACAGCGGCTGGTGGAATATTGGCTTCCGTCAGTATTTTGGCAGCTGCAGGCGATGGATGGCCTGTGGCGTAGTTGTTGCTTTTTTCAGCAACTGGGGTATTGGTACTCGTTACAGGAGTCTCGGTTTTTAGTGCGGGAGCTACAGCGGCTGGTGACGCATCTGAATCTATTTTTGCAAAAAGAGCACCAATATCAAGGTCTTCTCCTTCTTTGGCAACCCAGATTAGTTTTCCTGGTTTATCTGCCGATATTTCCTGGTTTGCTTTTTCGGTTTCGATTTCGCAAAGCGGTTCATCTAATGCCACTATTGATCCGTTGGGTTTGAGCCATCTGGAAAAGGTTACGCTGCTGATAGATTCACCTAAATTGGGGATTTTCAATTCAATGATTGCCATATATTTTGATCAGGGAAAGAATATACTGTTTGAAAATACAAGACGCAAAAGTAAGGCCTCTGGTGCAGAGGGCGTCTACGAAAGGACAGAAAATTTCAGGAATAAAAAGTCAATTTTGGGCGGTCTTGCGTTTTTCGTATTTCAAAATATAGCCCTGGTGTTTTTTTCCTTCGGAACTAATGTAAAGATTTCCTGCGCTGTCAAAAGTAATTCCTTCCGGTTGGACCAATACATTCCGGTCCAGTCTGCCAGCTGATTTAAGCGCACCGGTCTTACCATCGAGCACAGCAAGCCGTTTAAGTGCCGAAGAAATGACATATAAATCGCCAGTTTGTGGATGAATCGCTATGCCCGAGGTGCTAAAATGGCGCTCCTTATCATCCTCTTGTGCGGGGACGACTTCGTCTATTTTGCCAGGATCAATGGAATAGGCAGGTTTGTCTGACAGTTTTTGAGTTTTTATATCAAATGCCCAGATGTTTCTTATAGTATTTAACTCCGGATTTTCTTTACAAGCAATCAAAAGCACTTGTTTGTGTGCATCATAACACAATCCTTCGATATCGTGGTCTTCCGTTAGCAGGTTGTCAAAAATATGGATAGTTGGCGTGGAATTATTTTTCCAGTTGATAATTTGAAATAATTTTCCGTTGCTCTGCATGGCGTAAATGGTGTCACCCACCATTTCAATACCCTCAAAATCGCCTTTTTCTTTGAACACGAAGCGACTGGCTATTTGACCATTTTTATTCATGTCCAACATGAAAATTTCTCCTTTTTCATCTGCGATGGCCGAAACAATTCCGGGGTCAGCAGTAAAGCCCAGTCCGGAAATTTCCCTGAGGGCTTCATCCTCCAAAATAATTTTTTGAGTAGGATTGGAGAGATCATAAGGAATCGAATCGAGTGCGAGTCCTTCAGAATGGTTCGCAGCGCGTGATGCTTCGCAGCGTGCTCCCATCAGCAGGAGCATGATAAACGCCCCACCAAGGGTGAAGTAAACCCGGGGAAAATGGAGGAGGCCAGATGAGTTTTTTTGCAGCATAATGGCAAAGAACGTTCATTTGAAGGAAATTAGCATACACTACTCCAAAAAAACCTCAATTTCGTGATTTTTCACCACTAAATCAGTAAATTTACCTTTAAACCGGGTTGCGCGTACAATATGATTGTCAATCCAATGGTAATTGCCGCCGCGGGGTTTGCCAAAAAGTATACCGTGGTACTTAAATCCATGTTTTAGGAGCCATTCTTCAGTTATCTGTCGATGAGCCTCTGTGCGACTGGTAAAAAAGAAAATAACATGTCCTTCTTCATGCCATTTGTTCACCATTGCGAGCGCATCGGGGTAGGGGAGTACAGTTCCCATTCTTTCAGGCTCTTCGTTTGGTACGTCATCACATACTGTACCATCAATATCAATAAGAAAGTTTTTTATATGTTCTGGCAGTACAGGACTGATTCTTTCCCCTTTTTGGTTAAAGGCTTCGTTCAGTGCTTCGTCTGTATTGTTATGTGCAGTCATGGTGTAAAATTTACGCAAAGGTAAGTCTTGCAATAATAATACGCCAATAATTATTCCAAATTCTTCAGGAAGTGTATCTTTGCGCTATTATTTAAATTTCATTTTTCAAAAATTCATTCCAATGGGTAGAGGAGATTTTAAAACCAAGCGCGGTAAAATTACGCGCGGTTCATTCGGCAATTCACGTCCGAATCCATCTAAAGTGCGTGCAGCTGGTAAGAAGAAAAAAGCCTGAGTCGATAGTACTTATACAGGTAAAAAACAGGCAATGGGAATTATGTTCTTATTGCCTGATTTTTTTTAGTGCCAGTGCCTGGGAATTAAGGCCATGATTGATCATGTAAAAAATCCTTTTAATGCCGTGAAGGTGTTTTTGAATGAGCCTAACCGTGCAATTGTCGAAAAAAAGGTTGTGATTAGAAAGGAAAGGGTGCATTTTGGGGGGTAAATGGTTTTTTTAACACTCATTGTATCCAACCGCACCACAGTTCTGATGAAAAAGTTTGGACTTTTTCTTATTGTTTTTTTTATTTTTTCGCTTCATCTTGCAGCACAGGAAGCGAGTATCGTAGGTGTCTGGAAATCGGTGGACGATCAGTCTAAAGATGTAAGGGTACACATACAGATTTACGAATTTGAAGGGCGCAAGTATGGCAAAATTATTAAATTATTTAAATCTCCTTCCGGCATGCGTTGCTCCATCTGCCCGGGTGATCTCAAAGATCAACCTATCCTGGGAATGGTCGTTGTAGAAAAGCTGCAATTAGTGAACGGCTTTTACAAAAACGGCAAAATTCTCGATCCACAGGATGGCAAATGGTATTCCTGTCAGATGTGGCTCAAGGACGGTGATCCCAATGTCTTGGTCGTACGCGGCTTTTTAGGTTTCCTTTACCGTACGCAAAACTGGTACAGGGTTGAATGAGGAGCGTTCTTTCAGTGTTTCTAATATAACCCACTTCTTTATTTATGAAAAAAATCACTTTATTGATTTTAAGCAGCTTTTGTGCTGTGCTTTCGCTGTCTGCACAAGGTGTGGCAGGTACGTGGAAAACCATCGATGATGAAACTAATGAGGCCAAAAGTTATGTCCAATTGTTGGAGCAAAACGGTTATCTTATTGGTAAAGTCGACCGGTTATTAAAATCGGAGCCCACTAAAAAGTGTACAGAATGTCCGGGCGATCGAAAAGACCAACCCATTCTTGGGATGATTGTCGTCGAAAATCTTCAATTGAAGGACGGGTATTACCAAAACGGCAAAATTCTTGATCCGGAAAAAGGCAAATGGTATACCTGCAAAATGTGGCTGAAAGAGGGAGATCCGAATGTATTGGTGGTTAGAGGATATATTGGCCTTTTTTACCGCACACAATACTGGTACAAAGTGCAGTAGAAACCTGACTTATTCAAAAAGTTGTTCAATGTGCCCTGAGGTGGTTTGAAAAGGAAATTCTTACATTTGATTTGTATTCGCTCACATTATTAAAATCCACGCTCATGGCTAAGGAAAAATTGACATTAGACGAATTAAAGGTGCAAAGCTATGCCACCTCACTCACTAACGAACAAATGACCAATACAAAAGGTGGCATTTACACCATTAAGGGCCGCAAATACGATTATAATGTTCGTTGGACTGCAATTGATACTCGTTTTGATCACATCGAAGAGTATAAAAATGGTGGTAAAATGTAGTCCAGACGTTGTAAAGTCTTTTAAGCGCATGTCCTGGATTTTTTCTTCTTGAAAATCAATACTTTATGGCTTATTACTGACATAAATTATTGATTTTCAGTTCAAAAAAAATTCCAGGCATGCTCTTAACAGGGTACTTTGGTGTCGCTGTAAAGACGTTACCTGGTGTCTTTCTTTCTTTTCCAGTTTTCTTTTATGGTTTCCGCGTATGATTTTTTGTTGACCTTGGCATCAATCCAGGCTTTAAGATCAAAAATCTGATTAATCGAATCAGCGCTTTCAATTTTATTCCAACCTTCTCCGAATTTTCTTATCCTGATTCTTATTTCCTCCGCAGTTGGAGCTTTGATCAAATCACTGATGAGGTCAATGAATTGTTTTTCAAGCATATACAACCTGTTTTTTTGACGAAGGAATCGTTTAGTCGATCTGATCAGGGATTCCAGCAGCAGCATATTTCCCAATTCGAAATGTACGAGCAGTCCCAGAATTCTGGCCAGACTTTGTAAATCTTCCCTTTCACTGGATCGGGGTTGGGCCAACCAGAGATTGAGGTATCGCAGGGCCTCTTCAAAATCGCCGCACCCAAAAGAGATATAGAAATACTGAAAAAAGAAACTGGAAGTTTCGTAATCGTGCGAATGCAAGACCACTGCTTCTTCCTGGCAGCGCGTTAATTCAGTGCGGGCTTTGACAAATTCACCTGTAAACTGGCAAAGTGCAAATAAGGTGGTGAAATATTGGCGGTGAATCTTCCGGCGGTCGTCCTCTGTGATCGCTTTTAATTCCCGTAATTTCTCCAGGGCAATATTTACTTCATCATATCGCTGGGTAAGTCCGCAGGCAAGCATATAGTTGCTGAGGGAAGAAATGTAATCAGATAGGATTTCGGAAAGCATATATGGTTTTTTTTCAATGCTTTGTATTAAGTTTTTTCCTGTGTCATAGAAAGATGCAGTGTCCTGGATAGCATAAAAATACAAGTTAACTGTACGATAAAACAGTATTAACGATCTGTAAGAATCTGGTTTCTCCGGCGATTCGAATAAGGATTCCGGTAAAAGATTTTTCAGCACTTCAATGTGATAGGGGTCCCGTTGAAAGGAATCCTTTTTGATCAGGGAATACACTTCAAAAAATGCTTTGCGGTATGCCGTAAAATGATTGAGTTTTTGGAGCGCCTGTTGTTCATCATAGTCCAGTTTCTCCAATTGTGTATGCAGAAAATGGACATCCATTTTGGTATATGCCAAATGCTTTTTCCACCGGTATATTTCCAGTTGCTGTGTGAAAAGTTCGTATTTCAGTGCAATTTTTAGTGCTTTATGGAGAAGTTCCTCACAATCAGCATAAAGTCCCCTTTTGAAAAGTGCGGCAACTCCACGCAATAAATGGTTGATTCTGTTTTCAACAGACTGCTGTTCATCGTACGACTGTAGTGATTTTACAATCAAATCGTAGAGGTATGCCTTTAGTTCAGTGTATTTTTTCCCTTCCACTTTGACGCTGTGATAAACACGGGACTGGACCGCGCCCGAATTATACTTCTCCATCTCTGCCAGGGTATCGAACATCCGGATGTATTTACTGTCCTGCTCAGTTTTTCCACCTGCGGCTATTCTGAAATACCGCTTTTCGGCCGACGTGAGGGATCTGATCAGCAGGTGTAATTTATCGGAAGGCGTTTTTGTCATATTGTTTGAATTCGTTTTCAGTGATGATTATCACGGCCCAAAATTGTCACTTTTTTATCGTTTAAACAAAACTATTTTTCAGGTCAGAAACCTGACTTATGGCAAAAGATGGGTTGGTATTCATCGATATAGTCCGGACTTTTGTCGTGTTATTCAATCATTATATCGGCAAGTCACAGTATTTATTAATCATCAAAATTGGCAAATCCATGTCCACCAGTATCAAAAGTAAACGTGTAGCGGCCAAAGCGCTTTCGTCGGGGCGTCACACGATCACTTCATCCCGCGAAGATTATTCTGTGGTGCCATTTGGGATTACGCATGTAGTCGCTCCGGCTAAGGTATCTTCAGCGGCACCCAAAAAAATCATGCTTCCTACAATGGAAGGCATAAGTTTTGAAAAAATAAAAAACATCGCCTATTTAGAGGCCAATGGAAATTACACGCTTTTACACTTTACCGACGGTCGCCAGGTACTGGTATGCCGGTCCCTGTGTGAGATAGAATCCCGGTTATTAAAGACCACTTTTGTCAGAATTCACCGGTCTCACACCATTCATCTGCGCCATTTAAGAAAATATGTTCGGGGAAAAGGCGGACATGTAGTATTGAATAATGGCGTGGTATTGGCGGTCTCAGCCGGACAGAAAGACAGTTTCCTGAATGCACTACAACAATTTTTTGCATAATTATTGGGGCCACAACCCAACCTTTGATAAAAAGGTTTCGTTAGCCTATGAAAGTAAAACATCCGTGAATGTAGAAATTGCTGGAAAGCAAGACCCTACTTTGTGTTGTAAGAACACAAACACTAAATAAATACAGTAAGGTTTGGTTGCCGCCGGACGCGAAAGTCGCCGTCCGGCGGCACTTTTTTTTCAATGTATGTATTAATTCACCTTTGGTTTAGTGACATTTGTGCTTCGTTTCTTTTCAACTAAACGCACTTATTTATTATAACCAGGTATATGTCACTACAATCAAAATTGTTGATTTTTTCAGCGGGGATGCTCCTGTCATCTTCCATCACCGCTCAACAAGCAATCCCCATGCAGGATTTATCTTTCTGGAAACCCACTAATGCGTCCAATTGGCGGGTGGCTGGCAAAGTCAGCGCTGCGTTGTATGAAGATGATGTGATGACGACCGAAAAGGGCACGGGAATACTGGCCAATCTTCCCGATGACAAAAACAGGGCCAACCTGCAGTCAGCCGCCGAATATGGCGATGTAAATGTCAGTTTTGACTTTATGATGGCTCAAAACTCTAATTCTGGATTTTATCTGCAAGGGCGGTATGAAGTACAATTGCTGGATAGTTGGGGGCACGACCGGGTCACCTACGGCGATTGTGGCGGAATTTATGCCCGGCGGAAATTTACGCCAGGCGAAACGATGTTTGATGGGCATGCTCCCCGACAGAACGCTTGTTTGGCCCCAGGCTTGTGGCAAACAATGGAGATCAGTTTCCAGGCACCCCGTTTTGATGTGGCCGGCAACAAAACCGCTAATGCTAAAATGGTGTATGTGCGGCTGAATGGAATAACTGTTCAGGAAAATGTGGAACTGACTGGGCCAACTGGCGGCCCCATTTCTGAAATGGAAGCGACTAAAGGTCCGTTTATGATTCAGGGCGATCACGGCCCGGTAGCTTTCCGCAATTTTAAAATAAAAGAGGTGGGCGGTGTGCCGCCTAAGGCCGGGCCAGTGGATTATGAAGTTTTTTATGGCAACTTTCGCGAAATATCTGAGTTTAAGGATAAAAAATCAGATTTAGCGGGCACGAATGATCTACTCACTTGGGAGGTCGCCCGAAAAGAAAATGGATTCGCTCTCCTTTCTAAAATGAACCTTTCTATAAGGCAAGCCGGTAAATATGTCTTTACCCTGCAAGCGGGAGGCAACAACCGGCTCGTCGTCAATGGGCAGGAATTATTGACCAGGAAATGGACCTATTCCGGCGAAACACGCAGCGCTGAAATATCGCTTACTCCAGGGCAAACATCTGTAGAAGTATTATGCTACAAGATGGATGACTGGATGCAACCCATGCTGGCACTTTGGGTGGAAAGCCCCGACGGGGCAAAAGGTACTTACCATGCTTTAAGTTCCGCTTTGGCGTTAACGCCGTCCGATCCGATACTTTTAGATGCCTTGACACCGAAAGTATTCCGCTCTTTTATCGATTATAGTGAAAACGGCAGTTTCAAAAAAAGAATCGTCCATGCCGTCAACGTTGGCCACCCCGATGGACTGCACTACACTTATGATCTGGATAATGGCGCTATGGCACAAATGTGGAAAGGCTATTTTCTCAATACTTCGCCCATGTGGGACAATCGCGGCGATGGCTCTTCGCAGCCGCGTGGCGTATTGCAGGGCATTGGCGACATGCCGGTGATCACCACTGAGCAAGGATTGGCAGATACCAGTTATGTACCCCGGGAAGAGGCTGCTTTCCGTACCCTGGGTTACGATCTGGAGGGGGAAGGTGTTCCGGTATTCCGGTACCAGGTGTACGGAAGTGAAATCAATGACCGGATTCGGGTGGAAGATAAAAAAGGGTACGCCCGCACTATTCAGTTTGCAGGAACGCCGTCTTCCACGCCGTTGTATTGCCGGTTGGCCGTAAGTACCTCCATTGAGGTGATCGATAAAGATCTTTATGCAGTCGATGACCGCAGCTATTATATCCGGCTTCCGAAGGGCACAAAAGCGGAAATTTTGCAACAAAACGGCAAAATGGTTCTTTATCTGCCGTTTGTCGGCACAGTAAATTATTCCATCATTTTTTAAGATCTGTTCTTTAATTCGCAACTTAGACATGAAACATATTTTTTTCTCCATTGTATTTATTTTCAATGCTCTATGGGTAGCCAATGCCCAGGATAGCTTACCGCCTTTACCTGCTGAAAACGATTATTATAAAATTCTGAAAATACCTGTTCCGGAGGGGATTGTGCTGGAGGTAGGTGGCGTTGCCACTCTTCCTGATGGCAGTATCGGTATTTCCACCCGCCGTGGCGACGTGTGGGTGATTGAAAATCCTTATCAAAGTAACCCGAATTACCGAAAATTTGCCACCGGATTACATGAAATTTTGGGATTGGTATACCGTGATGGTGCTTTTTATTGTGCCCAACGCGGCGAATTGACCAAGCTCTTGGACCGGAATGGCGATGGCGTGGCCGATCGGTATGAGACTGTTTATTCATGGCCCATTTCGGGGCATTACCACGAATATTCTTTTGGCCCCAAACTCTTGGGCGATGGCACATTTATGGTGACGGGCAATGTAAGTTTTGGCGATCCCGATTGGTGGGCTGGCAAATCTTCCGTTCCGTGGCGCGGTTGGGCCATGAATATCACGGA
>JBILHQ010000020.1:0-43700 GCA_044350415.1 Saprospiraceae bacterium
CATCCAGTAGCATTTCTTTTAATTCAATCGTTTTTGACATAATTAATGACAATTGTTGTTGACATAATGTGATGACAATATTTTGTCTCTTAACCTGCGTTGTGCAAAAGTACATAAATAGTACCATAACTAATACAATTGCATTGCACTTTTGTGTCAACGATTAGCAAAACGCGTCACTTTTAATGGTAACAGAGCAAAAAATACTGGATTGGCAACGGGAACCTGATGAATCGCTGGCAGAAGCGATCCGGCAAGGGGAAGTCCTGCTGATCAGCAAGGACCGGCAGCAACAGATTGTCGACCGGCTGTCGCAACAGGCACTTGACCTGGGAACCGCAGAACAACAACTGGCGGATACGACATTGCGGTACCAGATCCTGACGGGCGCGATTTTCATCCTGCTGAAATCATGCGAAGGGATTGCCCAACACGCGCCGGAGGCTATTGCGCTGTTCCAGCAATTGAAACTCACCAATACCAAGGGCGACATCAACTGGTCGGCAGTGATGGGTTTGGCCGGTGATTTTTTGATGAACAAAGGCCGGTCGAAACAGATCAAAACCATCCTGGAGCAATTGAAAGATGGGTTCGACCAAGCGCTGTTTGCCACTATGCCATTCCCGGAAGTCCTGGGTATCCTGCACGAACACCACCTAGATTTATCCGGCTACGAGGAAGTCGTGAGCCTGATTGCTTCATCTCAACTACAAAAAGCAGTGCTCCATGGCTAAGAAATCATTTTTAAATGCCTCGGATGCTGCGATCGTATCGGGCGCCGGTGAAGGAACAACGAAGGTTTTTGGCGGTATCACTGATGCCAGCGATGCGAAGACCGACCCCATTGCCGATCTGCTGGACCGTACGAACAAATATACCGTCACCCCTACTCCGATTGCCACCCCAGCCATACCGATTCCTCCCGTGGAGAAAAAACCGGCTGTGGTCGAGGATGACTCCATCGGCGCAGGTGAAGAGACGGGCTTTTCTCCGGAGTTTATCCGGCAGCAAAATGAACAATTGCAGGGCAAAAAAGTGGGGACCGATGTAGCATTTGTAGATATGCCTGATCCGTCGAAAGCCGCATCAAAAAGTGAAGCGGAATACGCGGAAACCATTTCGGATGACGGTCCGCAGCCAATTGACGCTGATCGGGTCAATCGCCGTCGCCGGGTGATCAGCAAGTTTTCGGGTAAGTTCATCAATGATTTCCTGACCACCGCTTCGGTGATGGCCCATGAGGCTTTTGTGTCTCCGAAAACCGCTATCAAGGAACACAGCGAATTGATGGCGCGGCTGGGATCGCTCTCCCCTACGGAGAGCACGCGGTTGCAACAGTTGGATCAGCAGGTGAAGCAATACACGGAGATGAAATCCGACTATGCCGATCGGGCGAAAATGGATCAGGATGACCTGGCGGAATTGCAGGAATGTATCTCAGATGTGTTGGATGCGGAGGATGTGCAGATTCATCCGGGATGGCTGATATTGATTATTGTAGGGTTCCAGGTGATTGGGAATGCGGTGGGGATATTTTTTGATCGGGTTTCTATGAGGAAGAAGTAGATGAGGCTCCTTCGGAGCGTTTTTTACACGGAGTACCACGGAGAAAAGAGCACGGAGAACCACGGAGGCGTAGATTGGATTTCGGTGTGCTGGAAAAGAAAAAACAAAACTATACACTCGCTACTCTACGCCTCCGTGACTCTCCGTGCTCTTTTCTCCGTGGTACTCCGTGTAAAAAAAACGCCCCGAAGGGGCAAAACATATTTGTGGATTTCCGCAGTATTTCCCCAATACTTCTTTAGTATTTCCGCAGTATTCCCCCAATTCCCCCATTAATGGAAATTCTACGGAAAATCTACGGAAGAAACACGGAAGAAACACGGAAGAAACACGGAAGAAATACAGAAAACCTAGGGAAACGCTAAGGAAAGATGAATCACCATGAAAAGTATTTACGACGGTTTTGATAATGCCAAAGACCCCACGCAACGGGACTACTGTTCGATGGTCGTATTCGGCGACCTGGGGAAAGGGAAAAGTTCCTGGCTGAGTCAGTTTTCGCGGTTCTATTATGAACGGACCAAAGCGAAAGTGCCGCGCAAAGTGCTGGTCTGTGATCCGTCGAATGCCCGCGCTTTTGGTGCCGAGTTTTTCAAACCGATCACGCTGGCTGAAATTATTTACGGTGAAGTGGTGGGCAGTAGGGTATTGAAATGGACGCACGGCATACGGGTGCTGCGGGATATTGACTGGAACGGCGATGAGTGGTTTGCGATACTGACAGCGCACTACAATAACGGTCTGCTGATCCTGGACGAAAGCCGGGATTTTTTCAAACCCTCCGGGATTTCGCCCATACAAAAGCGGCTGTTCACGGTCCACCGGAATAACTGTCTGGATATTTTGCTGGTTAGCCACAATTACATGGATTTACCACTGAATATTCGCAAGCAATTCCGGATTTATGTGTGTTTCAAAACAGGGGACAGACCGACCAATGAAGCCTGGTTTACCCAACGCACCCTGCCGGAATCGCTGTACGAAATCAGCATCCTGCTCAGCCGGATTCAGGCGCCCGCCAGCAAAATCAGTCCGTATGTGTGGTACGACGCCATGACCAATGAAAGTATCCTCTACATTGATCGCGATCAGTATACCCAGACGAACGTGATCATTCAGGAAAACCCAAGGATCGTGGTGCCGTTTTCGCAGTTCAGGAAAAAACGTTTACAAATTCGATGACAAAAATATGAACAGACAAGAAGCATTGGCCAAAGCAAGGGCCGCTAAATTAGCCAAAAAGGCAAAAGCAAAAACCGACAAGGACGTAGCAACTATTCAAAATACGCCTCCGGTTCCCCAGGCGGATCTCTACTCACCCGACATGCCGGACGATGAAGTGATCGCGTTTTGCGAACGCCACCTGAAAGGCAAAACGGCTGCGCAGGTAACAGACACTAATCACTTAGAAGCGCTGGTGCGTTACGGACAGGTGATGAGCAACCGACGTGGCGAGGCCGAAGACCAGGGCCGGGCCGCAAAAATAAAAATGGTGAAACGGGAGGTCGATTTGCTGGAGCGCCGGTGTGCGCTGGCCAGCCTGTTGCTCGACCTGGCAGGCGAAAACCAGAAAAAGATCGCCGCTGGCCAGCCGGTGGAGATTGGTTTTGAACTGGTATTCCGGGTGGCTGGTGAAGAGATGGTCGTTTCGCTGGATACGGTCAATGCCGATCATGGCGCCGGGCAGCAGGTGAATATGTTTGCCAAAACGGTTCAGGAAATCGCCAAAAATGTGATGTCTGGTTGTCTCCGCCGTTATCAAATTGCCAATTCCGGAAACGGCGAGTCCTTCGGCGTAGCCTTTGATTTTCAAACGTACAAAACGGAACTCCGTGCAAAAGCAGCACCTAAAAAATGGACAGCAGAGTAGTCAATATCATCCTGGTGATTGCCTGCGTGACGGTCGCCGGTTTTCTGATCTGGTCGAGTATGGTGAAAGCCAGGGCCGCTCAATATTTAGAAAAACAAATCGCCGCAGGCAAGATCAAAATCGAGGTGGCCAGTCCGATCATGCCATCTGCTAACTAATTCAATATGAAACGGGAACAAATAAAAACGGTATTGATTGTCCTGCTGCTGGTGATCGTACTTGCCTTGGTGGTGGTCTATTACGGGGCTGTCAAACGGCTTGCCGCGCAGCGAGACGAACTGCATACCGCTGAAGAAGCCAACAGCGCATTGCAATCTGAAGTGGCACATTACGAAGGAAAAACAGCCACCGAGGAGGTGAAAAACCTGCTTTCTTCTGACGATGACACCTACAAAGTGTTGCCGCCCGAATTGGGCGGTTCTCTGCACTATAAAATCCAGGTCTTGCGCGCCAGTCCCGATCGGTATGAGGCCCGGATTACCGGCAAAAACTGCCATATCCGGATGAACTGGGACAGCCCCGAAGCGCGGTGGATCTTGTATCGGGAGGCCAATACCGATGCCCAAAATGGCACTTACCACACGGTCACCTGTGCCTTCAATGATACCTCCACCCTCCACAAGGAAATTCTCCAACTACTAAAAGGAGCCTGATATGCAGCACGATACTTATATCCGAAAAGTGACGATCCGGGAAGAACCGATAGGGTGGGTGTACCGCAAGGATATCCCGCCCTGCCTGAAAGTTTCCCGGCATACTTATACCCGCTGGTTGCGCAAGATTTTTGCCGCTGATCCTGAATTAAAGGCCACTTATAACCGCCGAGGTGAAAAGTCCAAGTTCACGCATGTTGATGATTTTGTGATGATAGTAAAGCGGTTTACGGAGTGTGAACGGGTGGAGATTGTTTTTTTGAGGGACTAAATTTATATATCAATAGTTGGTTTGGTTGGCCTTTCCTGGGTGGAATACTTGGGGAGGGCTTTTTGTAATTTGGCTATTGATAAGGTGAATTTGAACAGAAATTTATTGCCCCCGATACTCTTCTTTTAAGCATCAGGGGCAACGAATTTCAAGAAATGACAGGTAGTCTACTCTTACTTTATAATTACATTAATTGTCGCACCAGGCATAAATTTTGCCTTTTCAGGCAAAACGTTGATGGTATACATTCCTGATGCCCAACTACCTGATTTAATAACCATTTGCCCTTCTCCTTTTAATTGCATGATTTGTCTGGAAAGTGCATCATAAATTTCAATATTACACCAACCAAATGAGTTGGGTATTGCCAATACAAAAGATTCAGATGCCGGATTAGGGAATACTTTAATTTCTTCCCGATCTTCCAGACTTTTGTTAGTAGCAGACAAAACGGAATCATCTTCTTCCGTACCGTTTGGCAGTAACTGGTTGCCGTTATTCGGGTTGGTCAAATTGCTTGACAACACAGTGAAATTCGTGGAAGTGGAGCATGGCGAGGCAGACGTAACGGTTACCCTGTAAGTGTTTGGAGCAAGCCCGGATAAGTTTTGTGTGGTAGCACTATTATTCCACAAGAAGGAATATGGTGCAGTACCATTTGTTATTGATAAGGTTATTGACCCATTATTGCCTCCTGACGCATTCACTTTGGATATGCAAATGTGCCGCCGTGCGTTGGGTTTGCGGGCTGGCTGTTCGGCGGCATTGGCGCACATTCGTTGCTGTCACATTTGATTAGCCAAAAGAACCTCCTCCAGGCCAACTAATATAAAATATATTTATCATTGCAAATAAAAATATGATAAATTCAAAAAAAACAATAATAAAAACCGTTTTTAAATTAAGGGATTTGTGTTTGCTAATCTGAAAATAATAGTATATTAAACCCGCTATAAATGACAATAGAGCAAAAAAATAGTAATATATAGCACCCTTTCCTATTTTTAATGTACCGCTAAGCCCATTTAATAGTAAACATATAAATCCAATGTGCCACAATTGGTAAAAAATATTTGATATTTTCATGGTTCAAGTTTTCTTAGGTTCTCGAGCTCATTAACAAATGGTTCAAGTAATTGATCTGAAAACCCGCTCATTGAGACTGAAAATATCGTTATAATTGCACATACTGTATTCATCATTCCATCTTCTTTTGCAGCAGCACCTATGTAAATGGCGGCAGTATCGTTGACTTGGTCTTCCCAATTTTTTATCCATTGGGTTCTATTTGTGAATTTATGTTGCCCACTGTCCCACTCAAGGCCTAAATTTTGGGCAAACAGAGTATATCGTTTGTTTTGGAATTGGGCAACCCCATCACCAAAATAGTAGTGCTCTAATATTGAAGATACTGTTTTCAAACTCGGGTTTGCACCATTTGAATAACACAGGCCAATTACTATGCCGTCAATGTCCCCCAGCATGTCAGGTGCAGACGCATAATGATCAATCAAATCTTGAATTTCTATAGGGGTTAGGCCACGCCCGTACATAAATGATTGTACACGAATTTCTGCAAGGGCAGAGCCAATGTCTCCTAACCAAGTAACAGCATCTAAATTTCTGTTTATATCAACAGATAAAACAGGTAATGCTTCGATGTTGTTTGGAAAATTATAGGCATCCATACCGCACAGGGTATGTCCAATATCGATTAGCATGCCCGAATGATTTCCTGACTCTAATCGTACTTCTTGTGTTTGTGGAGAGCCATTGGTTATTTTGTTAATTTCAGGTCTTTGATTGTTGTTGGTTGGGTCTACCGGATAGAAACCTCTGTCAATCATTACAAATGAATTTACTGGCGACACAGGAATTGTTTTACTGGAATTCTCGCTACTCAGTATTTTATATGGCTTAATGCAAGGTGTAGAACTTGCTCCTGTAATTAGTTTTTCATCCCAACCTGGAGAACCATAAAATACTTTACGAAAACGGGTTATCATCGTTTTTGTATCCACCCGTTCTTCTGGCGTATACTTTTCTTCCTCATCCTTGACAAGTTGGATAAACTGAGTAATCGTCAATCCCCCGGATGGTTGCCCTGTTTTGAAATTAAATACCCAGGGAGGTGCAGGTGTGCCACCAAAATCATTGCAAGTGTTATTTTGAATGTTTAACTCCTTGTAAACTTGACAATATAATTTTTCAATGGCCCTATCGGCGTTTTGTTGATCCTGGATGCAGGCCCCAGCCTTTTTATTCCAAGTGATTTTAATGTCAGATGGCTTCAGTCCATCTCCAGATGGAAAATTAATTTGACAATTAAAGTCTTCCTTGTACTTGAAAGCATCAAGATTACTCCCCGAAATTGAATCAATGCAAAGCGATGGATATGAGGTAACTAAAAGGTTAAAAGAAGACCATTGGTTAAACTCTTGTACCAGGCTATCCATAATTTCACCGAGGTAGTCCGTTTGATCGCCAACGGTTACTTTATGAAAAGAGTAGTCTTTTATCTTTGCCGTGTTGATATTTGCAAATGCTGCCGTAGAAATATTGAGGTTAACCTTTTTAAAGCCTTGTAGTTGCAAAAATTGGCTTGCTACGTTATCGCTACACCCCTCGCAGCCTTCCGGTCTTTCTGCCACTCCGTTTCGATTGGCCACACAGCAGTCCTTTATCTCGGCGATGATTTTTATAAGTTCCTGTATCCCTTCAATTTCAGCCTCCTGATAGGTAAAATAGGCGTTTTGATTTGCTGCGTATTTTTCATTAGTTTTTACTTCCACCCTTTTTTTGTAAACTTCCCGTTGCAATGTAGTCATACAAGAAAATTGTGCCGTAGTTGGCATTTTTAAGACAAACCAAAACTTCGTATAAATCCCAGTTTTATCGGTTTGTTTTCCGAAAAGCAGGTAATATGGGCTTTGGGTTTCTAGCTGCGTAATGGCCGCCTGAAACATCTCTGGGTATCCACCAACCATATTTTCATTATGCAAATAAAACCCAAAATCGTACACTTTGAATGAATTTTGAAATTCCACTGGTAGGCTATCACGAAGTCGACAGGCAGCACTTTCCAAAGCGTCTAACTGATTTTGCGTCGGTGTGATACCTGAAGCATCAGAAAGCCGGACATAACAATTTTGGGCCTGAAGTTCACCCCGAAAGGCAAGAATTATACCCAAAAGTAAGGAGAAGATCAGATTTGCTTGATTCTTTTTCTTCATGATATTGTTTTTTAAGCAACGTGTCACAAATAACTTTCTATGGAATGGGATTCATTTTGACTGACAGCAAGGCTTCTAAATGGGCGTATAGTCCTGCTATATAACCATTTAGATAACGTAGCTGCCGGGCAAAAGAAATCTCATATTATGGAAAGTTATTTGTGACACGTTGCTAAGTTTTATTGTTAGAAATGAGTAGAGTCTGGCAATGTACCGGGGAATGCTGCCAGGAATAAGGGGTGCCTATCCACAGACATCCGCTTACTTTATGATTACATTAATTGTCGCACCAGGCATAAATTTTGCCTTTTCAGGCAAAACGTTGATGGTATACATTCCTGATGCCCAACTACCTGATTTAATAACCATTTGCCCTTCTCCTTTTAATTGCATGATTTGTCTGGAAAGTGCATCATAAATTTCAATATTACACCAACCAAATGAGTTGGGTATCGCCAATACAAAAGATTCAGATGCCGGATTCGGGAATACTTTAATTTCTTCCCGATCTTCCAGACTTTTGTTAGTAGCAGACAATACGGAATCATCTTCTTCTGTACCGTTTGGCAGCAACTGGTTGCCGTTATTCGGATTGGTCAAATTGCTTGGCAACACAGTAAAATTCCTGGAACTTGTGCATGGCGAGGCAGTCGTAACGGTTACCGTGTAAGTGTTTGGAGCAAGCCCGGATAAGTTTTGAGTGGTAGCACTATTATTCCACAAGAAGGAATATGGTGCAGTACCATTTGTTATTGATAAGGTTATTGACCCATTATTGCCTCCTGACGCATTCACTACTGTACCATTTATAGTTGGAGGAAAGGTGGTATTGACAATGGTATAGGTCTTAACAGTGCTGCACCCCGAAGAAGATGTTACGGTTACGGTGTAGTTGGTTTCGTGAAGGAGTCCCGATACATTTTGAGTAGTACTTCCATTACTCCATTGGTAAGTATAAGGAGAACTGCTGCCACTCACTGTCAAGGCAATGGCTCCATTACTCGATAAGCAAGTTGTATGAGTAAGCGTTCCGGTAACAGTTACACCGACGGATGAGTTAACAGTGCTGCTTTTTGTTGATGTGCAACCGGTTGCCGTTGCCGTAACCGTAACATTGTAGACCCCTGGTGGCAGACTTGTCAGGTTTTGATTATTGGCAGTACCGGCAATGTGCGCCCAGTCGAATGAATAGGATGAACCACCACCACCAGAAACGCCAAGCGTGATGGAGCCATTATTATTGCCACAGGACGTGTTGGTTTTGGTAACAGTAACACTTACCACTGTACTGGAATTGATGGTAAATGTATTCGTTTTCGTACAGCCATTGTTGTCGGTCACTGTTAAGCCATAAGTACCTGCGGATACGCCAGTCAGGTTTTGAGGATCATTTGTACCCGCAATGTGGCTCCAATTGTATGTATATGGTGAAGTTCCTCCACTGCCCGCAGTGTTGATGGCTCCGTTATTCAGTCCGCAGGAGGTATTGGTAAATGAAGAGGTGATGGACAGTATTGTTGGTTGTGTGACGGTCCATGAACCTGAGGTGGTGCAACCTGAGGATGTTGTAACAGTAAGTGCGTAGGTTCCTGCACCAAGGCCTGTACGGTCTTCCGGTTCTGTACCGGTCGTGATATCGGCCCAGTTGTAAGTATATGGACTGGCTCCACCCGTAACAGTTACGTTAATTGCGCCATTGAACGATCCTAAACAGGTCACATTTGTAATAACGGCACTCAACGTTGATCCTCCTGGTTGTGTTATGGTTACAGCGGTATTGGTGGTGCAGCTATTGGCATCGGTCACTGTGACGGAGTAGGTTCCTGGTGCTAATCCGGTTCTGTCTTTTGGCTCTGGTGCGGTAGTAATATCTGCCCAGTTGTAGGTATAAGCCGATGTGCCGCCACTCACTGTTAAGGTAATAGTACCATTGGTATTGCCGCAGGTTGCATTGGTGAAAGCTGCTGATAATGCCAATGCACTTGCTGGTTGAGTAATGGTATAACTGCCTGATTGAGTGCATCCCTGTACATCTGTAACTGTAATGGAATAGGTTCCGGCTGTCAGGCCCGTACGGTCTTTCGGTTCATTGGCAATATTGAGATCTGCCCAGTTATAGCTGTAAGGGGATGTGCCGCCAGTAATGGTAATATTGATCGTGCCATTAGTGCCGCCAAAACAGGATACATGCGTCAGAGCGGCTGTTAATCCTGGTACACCTGGCTGCTGTATCGTTCTCGACAGTGCACCCGTACAACTATTTAAGTCGGTAATGGTAACCGTATAAGTACCGCCATTAATGGCCGTTCTGTTTTGAGGGTCGTTTGTGCCGCTCAAATCTGCCCAATCAAACGTATAAGGTGAAGTTCCTCCGGTTGTTGTAACGGTGATGGAGCCATTCGGCAGTCCGCAAGCAGCATTGGCAGAGACAGCCGAATTGGTAAGAGGGACTGGCTGTTGTACCTGTGCGCTTATAGTAGCAGTGCAACCGTTGGCCGCAGTTACCGTTAAATTATAGGTACTGGCAATCAGATTCGACCGGTCTTCTGGCTCGACACCACTCGTAATATCAGCCCAGTTGTAGGTATAGGGTGCTGAACCACCTCCAACGGTCACATTTATTGCTCCATTATTGCCTCCCGAACAGGAAACACCTGTGATTACAGCACTCACGCTGGCTCCCGCCGATGAGGATATAGTTGCACTGCTTCCGGCTGTACATCCCGACACATCTGTTATCGTAACCGAATAATTACCAGCCGCTAGAGCACCGCGATTTTGGGGTTCTGTTCCGGTTGTAATATCAAGCCAGTCATAAGTATATGGTGCCGTGCCGCTACTTACTACAGCAGTGATGGCACCATTATTATTGCCGCAGGAAGTCCCTGTTGGTGTAAGCGCTAAAGAAATACCGGTACTGCCAATTACAGCAACAGTGGCTGTGGCTGTAGCACCTTCTCCATCGGTGGCTGTAACGGTATAGGTACCGGCAGTGAGACCCGTCAACGAAGATGGGTTATTCGTCCCGGTAACATGTGCCCAGTCGTAGGTATACGGACTGGTTCCTCCAAAGGCAGTTAAATTAATTGCACCATTTCCTTGCCCACAAGTGGTCGCAGAAGGTGTTAACAATACGGTCAATGGACCAACGGTGCAATTGTTGACCAAAATTGCTGTGGAACCAGTACTTGTACAGCCATTTTCGTCGGTAACAGTTACTTGGTAAATACCTGCGGTTGGGTTTAGTATTTCCTGTGTATTGCCGGTAGCCGAATAATTGCCGGGACCGCTCCATGCAAAAATTGTGCCCGGTGCAGAAGCTATTAAAGTTGCAGTACCACCCGTACAAACCGGCGCATTGGTACATACTTTCACCGGATTTTGTACCGGAAAACTTAAATCTGACTGATTATGGTACGCACAGCCATTGGCATACTGAATAGTAAGACTGTATGTACCAGCAGTTTGTTCGTTGATAATTACTGACTCATCTTGAGCGATGACAATGGAGGGATTGGGGGGCGTCCAGGTATAGGTAAAACTTGTTTGGGACGGCTGTTGAAATCCTATGCGCAAATATGCTTTTTGGCCATAACAGGCAGGGCCACTGTTCTCGCCTTCGGTAGCCAGGTTGACTGCGGGATATTTGAATACATCAACGGTTACTTTTGCAGTAGCTGCACATTGGGGCATGGCACTATTCGTTACGGTTACATAGTAACTGGTAGTTATATTAGGCGTCACATCAATTTTATTACCAGTTGCGCCGGTACTCCACAAATAGGTATACCCGGCACCAGCATCAGCGGTAATCTGTGTGCGGTCACCTTCACAGATAGATAAATCACCGGAGAATTGAACACTTACCACGCTTGAGCACGACAAACCAGGGCAGGTACAACCAGATGCCTGACCGTAACGAATCACATTGCTCGTTTCCACACCAACATAAGCACCGTCTTGTGCTGCCAGCAAGGCGGGGTTGTATTGAATAGTTTGCTTGTCCGTTCCAAATCCTATTTCTGCAATACTGTAATTGCCGCAACCAGAAAGATACGGATGGTTATTATAAAAAAATGGGTCTGTACCGGAGTAGTTGCCAAATACTACCAGCACCGGTGCTCCGCCACACAGATCGGCAAAACTTGTGCTGTTAAAAACACTCAGATCCGGATTAGCAGATGTAAAGACCAAGATCCGTGAACCGGCTGGTGCTACACCCGAATAAGGAGAACCCAACAAATCCCAAAATACCCTTGTCTGGCAATTATTGGTGAAGCTATTCAGCAAACTCATTGCTGTCGAATTGGTACTGAATGTATTAACGGTTTTTACCGTTCCCCCGGTTGGGCAAGAAGAGGTAATTGTTGGTGGATGCCCTGCAAAATCAAAAGAATTTTGACCAACATGCAGGAGTAAATACTGGCTGGAGGCCTCGGTGCCACATACATCGGCGGCCAGATAATAAGCCCTTGCTGGAAGCGAAGATTGCGCGGCAGCAATGGAAATGGCTGCTCCGAAGAGGAGTGCTGTTAAGAATGTACGCATGATTCGATGAGTTTAAAATTGGAATTTTACGATTTTGGTTAATGGCGAACTGTTGCCGTCCCGGAATTTGGCTAACACCCTGTAACCGTAAGTTTCATCCGGGTTGATCTCCTTGTCCCGGTAAATATACACAGCCCGAAGGGTCACCGGATCAACTGTAATTTCTTCCGGATTTACTTTGTAAGTAGTGTATAAGTGCGGCTGCATACCATCTGGAGAGCGGTAAATCTGAAATTCCTGAACCGGATTGGACTGCGCGTATTCCCAGGTTAGCTTGGCTTGCTTTTGTGTGCCGTCCACAGATGAAACGGCTTTAAAATGAACTATGGTATCAATATTAGTGCGGATTGGTTTCACATCTATAATCGTGGATGAGCCCCCCAAACCTGCGGCATCAAATGCCACCATGCGGTAAGAGAACTCGCCGGTGCCATTCGTAGAGGAATCCATGTACATCGTTTCTAACCCCACCGTGGTATAGGTTTTAAGTATTGACCAGGCCTGGTCATTTTTGTTTTTACGCTGGAGTTCGTGTTTTGTCACGTCATCACTGGTACTGTAAAGCCATTCCAATTTCACCCCCAACGGAAGGGGTTCTACCTTGGTCAGCACTGGCTTCACCGGCGGGATTACATCAGGCCTGTTCACAAAAACAGACGCGGAGTAGGGGGAGTCATTTTCCCGGAAATCGGTGGCCAATACTTTGTAATATACTTTTTTCCCTAATACCTTCAACTCTATCTGGTGTTTAAAGGTAGTGACAGCCAACACCTCATTCGTGATTTGCGCAAACTCATTCTCCGGGTTATTGGAGAAATAAACGCGGTATCCTTTGATGTCGGCTTCCGGGTTGGGTGACCATGTCAGGGTAACTATCCCGGAAGCATCCACCTCCGCTTCAAGATTAGCGGGTGTTGCGGGAGGGGTGATGTCATTTAATTGTCCGAGCTTCGCCAGCGATTGATTTGGGCTGTTGCCGTTGTCTATGGCTACGATTTTATAATAATTGAACAATGGACTTGGCGAAGGATCGTTAAAAGTGCGGTCTGTTACGCCTGGTTCGCCAAGAACAACAAACCCTCCCTCTGCATTATCGGAGCGCATAACCTGGAATTTCTGAATATCACCATTGTTGCCGGCAGGGAACTCCCAGGTGAGATCAAACGAGCCGTTGATCTCTGTGACTGTTTTTATCTCGGGATAAATACCCAATACAGGGGCTTTTCCAACTCCGTCTACTGCATTGGAGGGTGGACCGTCAAAACCAAATGGAGAAACCCCGCGCATGCGGTATTTGTAGGTGACATTCGGCATTTCGATGGTGTCATTAAACATCATCAAATCGCTGTTGACATCGTTCGACAGGAACATCAATGGCTCATCATTGCGGCGTTGCCAGGTAGCGCCGCCATCGGCAGAACGCTCCAGATTGAAACTGGTGTATTGCTGCTCCAGATCAGCACGTGGCAAGGTAATCATGGCCATTCCTACGCCGGTTGTTACCTGCATACCCACCGGAGCAGTTGTGGAAAATGCTTGTGAAACAGATACAAAACCAGTTCCCCGGAAACGGGTAAGTGTATCGGGAGACAATACCACCACGCGGTAAGTGAAATCGCCGTTGGGCTCCTGAACAGCTGTTGAATCCAGCAGGGCCAGACCCATATACCGGGCGATATTAAAAGATTGATCGGCTGCAAAAAGGCCAAAACCATAGCGATTTTCATTCTGAGCACCTTTATTGACGGCTTCATACAGTTGATCGCCGCCGATCGGTGCGGCATTAAATTCTTCCGCATAAATCGCTGCTTGTGCCACCCCTGCTATATCGCTGGTGTCGGCAACAGCATCCCATTGCGTTTCTGTGAGCGGAGAAAACGGCCCTAAAACGATGGTGCTGGCGATTCGGTCTTCATTGGAAACGGTAGCACCATTCCTGGACACCAATTGCCGGGTGACAGCGTAACCATAGGTATTTCCTTTTTGAAACACGCCGTAATCAGCAGGTATCCACCGGAGTCGAACCACGCCCTGGTGAACGACTCCTTTTACGTGGATTTGTGGTTGGGCAGCACTGGATTGTGCATGTATCCATTGTGCCGCCACTGCCATAAGGGCAGCAAGAAGTATGGTCTTTTTCATGATTGAGAAAGAAGTTTTTAGATAGTTGAACTCAAAGTGAATTTCAGGAATGATTTTTTTACTTAGAGCATGTCTGGGATTTTTTCTTCCTGAAAACCAATACTTTATGAACCTGACTTCAAATCAACGCGGTCAATTACCCCGGTAAACTCCCTTGTTGTTTTATTGTCAGAACCATAAACTATTGATTTTCAGTTCAAAAAAACCCCAGACATGCTCTAAGCAATTTCATCCCTCCTTCGTGTTTAATTTAGGCACGAAGGAGGGATGAAATTTTAAATATTATATTTTAACAAAACGGCCGCTCATGATTCTATCCCCCGCTTTGACCCTTACTACATAATTACCCGCAGGAAGGTCCGATACTGATAAAAAACACTGCCCATTTCCGTATGTCGGGCTGCTCATCTTGTAAATAGTACCCGACATGTCGACTACTTCAAACGCTGGATTTTCCAATAAACCGGCTTGGTCCAATGAAATATTTATCATACCCGTAGTTATATTGGGATAAATCGCTAATGGACTGCTTTCAGGCGATTTTGTTTCAGACGGCACTTGTGTAAGGATATCGACAACATTGCTAATTCCCTCATTGATAAAGTTAATTGGGTAGTAGCCACCGCATAAAAAGAGTTTATTAGGGGCGCTTACCGTAGAGATGCCATACCTGGGCTGCGAAAGTTGCTGCGCCGGTTCAAAGGCAGCAGTGGACGTATTAAACACTTCCACGCTGGATACCTTATCTCCATTGACAATACCACCAGCAATATATATTCTGCTCCCCAGAAGCCCGATCCCCGGTCCAATCCTCGTGGATGTCATGGTTTTAGTGACCCAGGCAGCGGTTTGTTCATTGTAAATATAAATAGTATTAACAGCAGTACCGTTAGCCGCAAAACCACCAATAAAATATAATTTGTTATTCACCGCAAAACTGGTCAAACTCTGTCTGACAGCCGGAAGTTGAATCACGGACCAGGTATTAGTCTGGGTATCGTAGATATCCACTGATTTTAAAGTGACGAAATTTTCATCAAAACCACCGGCAATAATAATTTTAGTGCCGGAGACCGTTACTGATGTCCTGTTTCGGGTCGTTGGCATTGCTAAGGTAGTCCAGGCATTGCTGATATTGTCGTACACCAAAATCAATTTTGAACTATCCGTATTATCGCTGAATCCACTGATAAAATAGGCTTTGTCGCCTATTACCGCAGTTTTCATTTCCCCTCTGGCAATTGGCAAATTAGATACAGACCATGTTTCGGTATCGGTATTATAAATATCAATTTTACTGGAATACCCCACGACCAAACCTCCTCCGGCGAACAGTACTTTATTGCCCAGCACAGCTGTTGCAACCCCATAGCGGGATTGAGATAACACTGTTGACGACCAACCTTGGGTGGCAATATCATAAATGTCGACGTGATTGGAAGTTATATACGATGGCGTATATTGGGTATACCCTCCAGCAAAGATTACTTTCCCATTTGCATAAACGCCCGACGCATCGACTCTTGGATTGGGCAGTTCCGTTGCACTCCACTGGCTCCAGGCGATATGAAAAGAAGACAGGGTCAATAATAATGTTAGTACTTTTTTCATTTTTTAAGTTGAATTAATTATTTGATTGAATAGTTAAATTGGATATGGTGGTTGGTGATTAGCATATATGTATTTAATTAAAAGTTCCCTGTCCTCATCAAAATACCGATAAATATACCAAGTAACTCCAATGTGCTATTGAACACATGATAAAATTTATGGTAAATTGATCGCGTATTTTATTTGAGTGCGTGACAAAAACGGGGCGGATTAGATGAGAAATAACCTTTACCGATGAAAACCATAAGCCCTCATATTGATTCGTAAAGTATTGCCCAATTTTGTCACGCACTCATTTTAATTTAATATTTATGTTTTTTATCATGGGAAAAGTTCAACATCGAGTAAGATATGAGGAATACGGAATGAGGATTAGAATCCGACTTTCACCCGTTCGCATTTATCTGAGCAGGTAGAATTTATTATAACCTTTTCTTCAGCACAAATCACGTCTTATGATCCATCTTGGTTCCTACTCCAACATTGCATTATAAACCTTATCTGCATTTAAATTAAGTTTTTTAATTACATAATAAATTAATTTATCAAAATCTGGGTCTTTTAATTTCCAATTTTCATAATCTGCCTTAGAAAATACATCCATTTCATCAAAACCAGATTCTGAATTCCATCGCATTTGACGATGGATATTGCTAGCCCAAAAATCGATTTTTTCTTCAAATGATTTTAAGGGATATTCCTCAGACCAGAATTTATTACTGGAACTGATGTAGTCGTCTATTCTTTTTTTATATTTTTCATTCATAATATATCAAACAATGGTTCGTGAAGAATTAGTGGTTGTTAAGCGGCGATTTTGCCAAGATTATATAGTTTTTTGATGGCCGGATGATTTTTTGTGATGTTCGGGATATTGGCGAACACGTCAAAAAGTCTGTCGACCATTAGTTCATTGAAATACTGCGTTTTAATGTCGGCCATTGAGAAAGGTCCTCTGAGGTCTTTTTCGATGGACAAGTGGTGAACTGCTTTGGCTACCGACACAGCGGTAAGCGACATGTTGAAATGGTATTCGAGGGCTTTAGGGTTTCTGCTTTGTGTGTCTTCCAGACCAGTATGTTGCTTGGCGTCACGGTATAAAAACTCGATTTGAAAACGGCTTTTGTCCCAGGGCCAAATATCCTGGGCGGGGAATCCCAGGTCGGTGCAGATGAATATTTTGACCGATTTGATTTTGCCTCCTTCCTTCAATTCATGAACAATGGCTATCTTGACCAGGCGCTTGAGCGACTTGACATAAACGACACCTCCATAAATGCATTGTTCTTCACTTTGAGCGATGCATGGCAAATGTTCGGTGTTGGGGCTTCGAGCAGAAAACCGTTCGCCATATTTTTTAGGCCGCCCTTTTTGCCCTTCTTTTTTGGATGGTGGCGTGTAATACATCACAGCGTCGTCGCGCAAGCGGGTGATGACATGTAGTCCACTTTCTATTGCGATGTCTACAAAGGATCTCTTTGGAAAAAAGGCATCCATACCTAAACACTGACTCATTTCAAGCAGTTTTGGTGCTTGTTTCCGAAATAAATCACAATAAAAACCCATCAGCCCCTGGCCTTGTTCCGGCATAGTTTGAGCCGCAAAATAATGTAAAGCGGTGTTGGTATCTATATCCACTGCCGCAAAGCCGCACAATTCCAGACCCCATTTTGCTCTGCTTTCACAGCCTGACCAAAAGTAGCCAACCCCGGGTGTATACTTGCCACTTTTGGAAATATACGAAGGATCAAAGGCCATCATCCGCTTGTAACTTGTATGTGCTTTGATTAATGTCAGATTGAATTTTTGAAAATCAAATCCGGCATTATGATGGTTACGATACGTCATTTCGTTCTTCTCGCCGTAACGTTCAAAGTTCAAATACGTATACCGACCACGGATCGATAAAAATAATTCCAAGTGGTGATCAAAAAAACCCCATTGCCACTTGTTTAGTTCCGGCATTTGACGCATTATTGTGCTCGTGAGTGTTTAGATGCTCATAGGGCAAAATTTGGTTTGTGTGTCGCAACTGCAAACTTAAACTTTTTCCCATTTTTATTAATATGCTTTTAAATCGGCAGATCCGATTTCTTTACTAACCATTGATCAAAGTTCGCTTAAAAATATTATAACAACACCATTTGCATCTGGAGGAGATATGAAATTAACACGAAAATTCATTCCAGGAGGTAAAATAAGCTCAGATATAGGATAATTTCTAAAATAGATACCATCAGCTAAATTTGAAATATCCTTTGCTGCTGAGTTAGTTTTTAAATCAAACTCCATTCTAATCTTTACATTTGGATCTGTTAAAAAAGATGCTTCTGGAGTTGAGCCTAAAGATATGAACTCCCCATGCGGAACATTGGTTCCTACTGGATATCGGGCTAATATTGCATTCATTTTATCTTGAATATTAGGAGGCTTTACCTTTATTCCACGATATGCAATATTTTCAGGCCAAGATGGCAACTTATTTAGACCAGAAGATATTAATTCTACAATTTGTTGAGTTTTATTTTGATTGATTCCAGACCGAAGCCAATCGTTTAGGTCCTTATAAAAAAAATTAGTTGTAAATCCAAAAATGGAATAAATCTCTGAGTCACTCAACCCATATTGATTATTAGATTTAAATAAATCAATCATCTGATAAAATTCATCTCCATAGTCTACTCCATGCCTGGTAAATAAGTCTGATTTATTTATACCAAATGATTCTATCGTACTAACATAATCATCAGGGTATGTAGTGATTGCCTTTACAGCGCGTATCCTGACCAAGTTTAAGTCATTTGGTGGGTTATTAAATTTATTCCAATAATCTTGTCCTAATTTTTTAAAATAATCATCAAATTCTATCCAACTATTAATTTTTCCTGGATTATTGGTTAAAAACTCTTCTAAACCAGGTAAGTTACTGAAATCACCAGCAAGGTTTGATAATGTAGATGTTTTCTTCCTAACTATGGGAAAATCATATAACATCTTCCAAGCCTTTAATATCATTTCTGTAACTTCTTCCAAACTTATTCCAAAAGATTTGGTTTCTGCTAAGTCAGAAAAAAAAGATTTTTGGGTATTTACTGACCAAATTGTTATTTTGTTTTTTAATCCAATATCGAGAAGTTTGCGAGCATCACCGACATTTGCAATCAACTGATTTCTGAGAGCCAAATTATTTAGTGCTTCTGGATATGCTTCCTTAAGTAGAATACCTAAATCATCTTCAAGTACGATTATCCTTTTTATTAAATTTCCGGCTGCGTTAGTTTTTTGAATTTGGGTCAGTTTATATGATCGTCCTCCTGTTAGTGAGCTAAACTCCGGGCCTGTTTTCATCCACCCTACCGGGATATCACTTTTAATTGGGTTTAATAAATTTCCAGTTTCGTCAAACAATAGTATAGGTAATTGTTCTAATTCGGAAGCTGTTAATGTTGATACTGACAACATTGGGATAGATTCGTGACGCATTGCAGTTTTTGCAATTTGAAATCCAGTTGCTGTCTCAACAGTAATATTTACTTCCTCAAAAAAATAATCAATCCTTTTACAAAAATAAGTGACAAACCTAAAATAGCGGTTAGATAACCTGGCTGCCGGTAAAAGACGTTTAATCAGAGGCATTGCTTGTGAAAACGGGGAAGTTATTTCCGAAGGAAGATAATAACTAACCACAATCCCCAAAAAATATCCAGCAAGGTAAGAGTTTAATGTTGATCCTCTCTCACCGGTTTTCAATGCAAAATCCCGAACTTCGTTCCCTAATACTTCCGTCAAGAAGGCTTGGTATCGTGATAAGCTATCAAAGCTGAATGAGTTACCGTCAAGTACTTCCTTTGCATACTTATCATCGGTCATTATTCGCATCGTATTAGCTCCCATCTCTCCCAGAAGTGGTGTTGCCCCAATTAAATCAATTATGCTATTCCAAACACCTGCTGCCAAGGCTATGCGATGAATTTCATATCCAGGAGTATAAAATTCGGATGAATATATTCCAATTGGCTTGTTTGGGTCTGATGTTGGATAAACACAGCCTGTAGTTGTTACACTTTGTTCTTCAAAAAGCTGTGAAAGGTTAGCAACATTACTAGAAAAATATGCAAAACCACTCAACGCGTAATTGGGCATTGAGCAATTGTAATATCTTTCCGGGATTCGGGCTTTTTGAACAAACCAGCCTAAAGCCCCCATTGGAGCACTGACTACACCAAAAACTGCACCAATATTTCCATGGCTTACCTCAACAACAGATTCGCAAAATCGATCAAAATAGTTTTTTATTTTCGGAAAATTGCCATGCTCTTTTATTGATTTACTATAAAGAATCTCAAAACGATATGTGTGGTATTCAATATGAATCCAAAGTAGGGATCGATATTCAGGTTCAAGAGATTTGACATATTGCATCCATGATTGAATCGTATTATCATCAGTAATCACAATATCAAAATTTAGCGAATCTAAAATTTTCAGACCAAGAAATTGCTCTTTTACGATACTAAATCCGCCTGTGTAGTCATAAATTTTTGATTTGGCATAATTTGTTATATCAATACGGACGGTATCTAAAAGGCCGGAAGAGTACTGCGCCTTTTTTAAAAAGTCGACGATGTCAATTAATTCATTTTTAAAAAAAGGCAAACTGTCTTTTGCATGACATTCTGGGTTATATTCTTTTTCAGGAAACTCAGATAAATAATTAATATTTAATGTACTAAAAGTCACCTCAGATACTTTTCCGCCTGGGAATATATCCAGATTTGATGAACCAACAAGAAAAGTACGCGCCGTATCATTTTTAATATTGGAAACTATCGTTCCATTTTCAGAGGGAATAAATAAAGTTTGCGGTGAATAAAAATCTGTATAATCAGCTTCCTCTGTGTTAAATACCTTTGGTGCATAGCCTGTAAAGTTACCTGTTTTTACGTTTCTCCATGCATAATAGATTTTACCCGTTCCATCATTAAATTTGATAACAGATCCTCTAGGGGCCTGATTGTTTTCACAATTTGCATACCATGCTGTAAAACTCTGATTTGGCGTATTAAAAACTTGCCCTGATGGAGTAATTCTGTCAAAAAGATCAGGAGACTCAGTTCCATCCTTTGAAAGTACGGGGGTTGCCATTGTAAATCCTTCACCATATGTTTCTAACACTGTATAAGAAAACAAGAACTGGGTGAAGTTTTTTATTCCAGAGGCTTGAGCTTGTTTTACCCTGGACGGATTACGCTTACTGTCATTGTACTCCTTATATATAAACTCTTCTCCCTGCTTTTTAATTTCGTCATTTGGATAAAAGAAAAAAGCTGGAATTTCATTCTCAGGAAGTTTAAAGTATATTCTTAAATCGTCTAACTCTTTACTTCTTTTCCATATTTTCACAGTAATAAAATAAAACTCCGAATTTGAGGCTGCCTCGCTAATATAACTATTCACCACATCTTCAGTTTGGGACTCCTTCCCTTCTGTTATTCGATATAACCCTAAATCATATGCTTTAAAATTTAATCGAGCATTTTCACTTAATTTATCATTAAGGTCTTTCAAGGCATTTTTCAATTTTTTCTCACTCCCATCATCAAAACCGGTATAATTATTCTCCTGCACCTCAAAACTCACCACCTTCAGTCCCAATTCTAAAGTATCCCCCGGCACTTGCCCCCAAATCTCCCCCGGCAGCAACAATGCTGCCGGGAGTAAAATCATAATTAAAAGCCGCAAAAAGCGCGAAAAAAAGATTGTATTATTGATGATAATTTTGTTTTTCATAATTGTAGTATTGTTTAGAGGCGGTTATTAGTTGTTGCTGAAATTTTTGAAATACACCGGCATACCTTCTGTTGTTTTTTGACCATTCGGCAAGTGGTAACCGAAGTAGAAACTGTATTCCGTATTGGCCAACGGCTTGATATTGCCGCTTAAACTGTACAATTGGCGAAGCAGCGTCCCGTTGGTTCCCGGTTCATTCAGGATATCAAGAAATATCTGCGATTCACAGCAATGCGGACTATTGGGCACGGTAAATGAAGCGGGGATGCAGGAAACCGTAAGGTTGGCATTGCCATTTCCGGCGGTTGCTATATCATTGCACTCATCCATGATGGCATAACTCAACTGACTTGCAAAACCCTGGAAATCACTACGAGTGGTACTGAACAGTTTATTCCTGATCTCTACGTTGGCATTGGTTATTCCGGGAGCGGCAGAATTGTACAATTCAATATCCACCCTTGGCAATACCGTTTCTCCGTTAACCTTACAAAGGATATAGTCAGAAGGCAGGTTTCCCTGGCCATAAGGTTTGAAATTCCGGGTAAAGCGCAGGGCATCATAATATTTCTGAATATCTGAGATCAGGCTGTTATCGCCGTGCAAAATGGGGATCAAAGGCTGCACATTGTTTTCGCCGTACAACTCCAGGGCATCAAATGGCTCCATGGATGCAGTCAATAATAATTCACCTGACAGACTGGATTTAACAGCATTGGTCTTAAAATAATTCAGTTTCTCTGCGAATTTATTGAAGGTACTGGTGCGGAAATAAACAGTGTAAAGCGACCTGTCGACATTCGTTACAATTGGTCCGCCTCCCGGGTTTTCGGCGGTGCCACCATTCCCGAATTTGGAGGAACTACCGCCTGTTCCGGCCAGGGTGATCTCTTCGGCGAGCAGCATCAGGTCCATTCGATATACCTGATTGGGTGCTAAACCGGCAGGAAGTTCAAATTCGATCATTTTGCCACCAGGCCATGCAGTAGCAGGCACTAATGCCTGCAGCCCCTGGTTTTTAGTAACGAAGCCTACGGCCAGATTGGCCCCTGTCAATATTTCCGGTTGCCCATCGCGCAATTCAATATAACCTTTATTGGTTTCACCTTTATAAAGATTATACATGCCGTTTTGGGGGTAACTCGACCTTACATTGGAGGGCGGGATCACATTGGGGGAAGGGCCGGTGGTAAACACCACGGTTTTTGTTTCCGCTTTGATGGAGTCGCCGTCGTGCCGCAGTTCAATACTGACTGTAAACTCGTAAGTAGTGTTGCCTTCGAGGAAATTGGGCAATAAAAAGGTTCTGGTGTGTTGGTCAACATCCGAGACACTTATTGAACCACTCCTTTCATTGCCAGATCCTGCTTCTGTGAACATTGGCACAATGGTCCCATCTGCTTTTTTTAGTTCAATCTGTTCCAAAACGGTAGTGTATACCTCTTCTGTCCCATCATCAGCATATACCGTAAATGAACCGGCTGCGGGTACCCCAAAGTAAACGGTAGGTTTAATATTTACCTCTACGTTTTCTGCTTTATCGCCGGGCAGAATATCTTCAATCAGTTTTACATACTGGGCACTGCTCTCCTCCGAACTGTCGTCACAATTTTTACCCAGTGTAAACTTAAAGTTACAGTTACCATGTACCAATCCTCCCAGAATGCGGTACTCGCCGCCTACGGCACCCCGTGCCCAGAATGGATTCGGGAGTTTGACTTGCAAGGCCGCCGCTGCACCGATTTTCATAATCGGGAACTCTTTGTTTTTGTAAGTAACTCCCAAATCTGCATCTATATATGCCCATGCCTGTCCTGAAGCATACCAGCCGTTGATACCTAATGGTTTGTTATTGTTATTGGAGCAGGTGATACCTTCATATTGCTGCAACATGACATCGAATCCAATTCCGGCATCGAGTTTACCATAAAAAATCAAAAATTCTAATCGCGGGGTGTGCAATTCGATACTTTCACCCAAAGCAAAGCCTCTTCCGGAGGCTCTTCGGCTTTCATTTGCCATAAAATTGCTTGCGCCCGTCATTTGTTGCACATAAGCAGGCAGTGGAGGCATGGCCGGAATGCCAGTCCCCACACAGAAATAAGCCTTTACAGTAGCTAATTCCACCGTGGTACTGCCAATTGGAATGCTTACTTTTACGCCTAATCGTTCCGAAGGAGTGCCAATATTGATATACCATTTTTCAGGGTCGAAGTGAAGGACGGCTTTGCCTAAAGCATTATTTGGGCCAGCACCAGTAAAAGCATTTTCCACGTTGGCAAAAACGGCTAATTCTCCATGGAGGGTTCTCGTAGCGAAAACATAGGTAATCGCAAAAGAAGCAGAAACGGGGGCTTCCGCTGTGGGCGAGCTATTGAAAAGTGCCGAAGTCCCGAACTGTATGGGTGCCATGATCCGTGCAGAACCATAAAGCGCAATATCTTTAATGCCGCCGCCGTATGCCGGAGCATTAAACCTTATTTCAAAGGTTGCTCCGCCATTAAATATTTGATCATTACCAGAGGTGGCCACGATGATCGTTGCTTTGATACCTAAGCCAATAGCAGGACTTGGCGTATACTTGATACCGGATAATGAAACGCCCAGACCGTTGGGCAAAGCAAATGCATTGGCTGCATGATCTATGCCAGCAAAGGCATTAGAATCGCGGTCCATGTGGTAATAGCATCCGCCTCCAAAGCCCCTGATTTGCAGGCCGCCGAGGTCTATTCCCGGACTCAAACTCACTAAAGCATCGACGAAAAAGTATTTGTAATCATTAATTTTTCCAAACTGGGCCAATGCTTCCACTCCAAAACCACCGCTGCCTGATTTGTTTAATCCGGAGAAAGTAATCGCTACTCTGCCGCGAAATCCTTTACCAAAAACCGGGTCATTCTTATACCATATAATAGAACCTTTCAGGGCATCAACTCCTTTGAAACTGGCATTGACATTGATTTGTTCCACGTCGTAATCCTTGTATTTCCAGCGCTGACGGCCACCCACTGTCACCATTTCACCATGGATCAGCACACTGGTACCGGCACCAAAATTCATCCCGCTCCCGCTATCACCATTGCCATCGCCCACTAATTTTATGGATGCGCCCACCCGAAAGGTACATTCATTTTCCACAGTGGTATTAACGAGTTGCGGCAACATAATATTAATACTAAAGCCACCGATTTTGGCTCCGACTTCTGTTGGTGTCTCAAAAGTACCTCCCCTGAAATAGGGGGCCTGGTTGGATATTTTTACATTTTCGAACTTCATATCTGGGACATTAAACTTCGTATCTGTCCCCACATCGCCGTCGATAGTTACCATGCCTGAGAGCGTGGCTAAGATGGTAAATTTATCATTGGCATAAGTAATTTTTACGGACGAAGTATTCTTCAGGGTGGCCGTTCCTACTAGGATATCCATTTTTTTGATATCGGCAGCGGGTTTAACGGAGAACTCATAGAGTTCACCAGCGTCGGTACTGATGATTTTTGCGTCATACCGGAAGCAGTCCTGCTCCGTTACCTGACCAGTATTATTGCCGGGTTGGCTGAACAACGGTACATGAAGCCAGCCACTAAAACCGCCGCCCTGTATTTTATTGGCCACTACGGCAATCGTAACCTGGTCCATTGAAAATCCCCAGCCGTCCATATTGCCGTTAGACAGTGCAATAATCTGCGCATTGACTGTCACCAAACCAGTTAACCCGCGATCGTCGATAATCAGATTTTCGGCAGTAATCGAAACTGGCGTAGTGCTTTTGGTGAACTGTGGCGGAAGCGTCACCTTGAGCCGTTTCATAAAAAAGCCTTTCCATTGTGGACTGAACGAACTCCCGGAGCCGAACTCCGAGAAGTAATTGGTACTGATATTGGTAAACCCTGCGGGGTTAGCGATATCGCTGAAATCGAGTGATGCCTGCTCCACTTCCCATTTAAAATCGGGATGTTTGGCAAGGGCAAATTTATCCATACTCAGCGTTGCGATAAATTCGCCCCATCCCTGCATCGTGGCAGTGAAAGTGGCCTTTACCCGCTTCGTAAGATCTGGGTTTACGGTTAAATCAGGATTTAAAGGCAAAAGATATTCCCGGCAGAATTCCACTTCCGCTTTGATTCCCATTCCGGCAAATCCGTCGCAGCCCCACTCCACAAAAGTCGCGCTATCGCCCCCTTTGATAGTGAGTTTTGCTGCGTTGTTGAGGCGGATAGCCACATCCGATTGCAGACTGAGTTTAGTATTGGCTGCGGCTAATCCACCTGCGGTGAAAGGCACATTCGTGGATTTGAAGACGATTTTTTGCCCTGTGCTGGGGATTTCGAGGATAAAATAAGCGTCTAACGTTCCGCCAACAGGGGTAAGGGTGATCTTGTCGAGCAGCATAGTGTAAGTGCGACCGCCCACTTCTTTTTCAATTCTGATGGGTAAGAGACTTTCGGGGTCTTCGCCTTCTACAGTCAACGCTTCATTCTGGTCACGCGCTTTGGCGATGGCATCGAGATAAAAGGCACGGTGTACGCCATCAATATATTCCCTTCCCTGAAGGAATTCAAATTTGAGTTCATCCTCACCGAGGTTGAAAGACTGCGCCACGAGGGAGCGTGTCAATTCCTGGTCAGTGGTGCCTGCGGCTAAGTATGCGCCGTTTTTCCGTAAGGCATCTGTAGACGATGATGAAATTGTATTTGTGTTTTCGCAAAGATAACCAGGCCGCGATTGCCCTTCGACCTGTACCAAACCTCTTTCCTGCAATTCTTTAAATACCTCGTCGCTCACAAATGTTTTGATCCACTCACTTAATTTAGTTGGGTCAGCGGTGAATTCAGCCACCTGCTCTTTACTGAGACGTTCAATGGCTGCGAGTACATCCGGCACCAGGATATCGAGTCCGGTTTCCGTCTTGAAATCAGCCAGAATCAGGGCAGTTTGTTTTAATCTGTATACTAATTTATCGCAATAATACAGTTCGATATGTTTGGATTCGATATCGACAATATTCGGCGAACGGTCTGGTACATTGACCTGAAGTGCGATTGGTTTTGAGATGAAGTTAAGGTTCATATCCTCGTTGAAAAAGATATCGTTCTCGCCGAAGAAATATTTCCTGTCTGTCGAATTCACCTTGGTGTTCAGGTCAGTTCGAATGGTACCACAGGTAGTGCGTTGGCTTGTCAGGGCTGTTTGATTAGTACCTTGTAATACTGTGATAGCTGCTTCAACCACAGATCTGATATTGGGCGACGCCGTTTGGAGTGTTAACGCATAAGCGATTCCTTCCGGAGTTGTTTCACCCTGACCGTTACTGGAATTATGCAGCCAGTAATATGGCCCCTGGGTTCCAGGGTCACATAAATTTCCGTCGGCATCCAAACCTTGTTGGTTGCAGCCTTGCTGGTTAAACTGCGTACCAGTTTCAATATTATAACCATTGACATCGAAGCCATTAGGATCAAAATTGGGATCCACCGGGTCGCCGGGCTGCCAGTTAGTGTATGGCGGTTCCTGGACATACTCGCCATCTTCATTAAACCCATTGACAATCGCCGGAGGTTCGGGCAGGCAGATTTCTCCACCTATCTGCACGCTTCCGGCAGCAGGCATAACGAAGTTGGGGTCGGGCACAGCACTGAGCGAGCCAAGTGTGATTTTTTTATCACTGTTGACATTGATACCGCTAAAATCCACATATACCACCTTATTGCCAAAAGGTAACCGCACTTTGCCTCGACCGGAGAATGTACCATTGGAGCCGGAAACATTTTTGAGCAGCATCGGAAAACCAGCTATCTCCATTGTTTGCCCCGGTACAGCGGCACTTAATGGTGTTGAATTGGTAATAACAGGAGGGGTATAGGGCGTTCCACAAGGAACAGGCAATACAGGAACTTCTTCGTCTTCCCCTGTATTCTCAGGAATATTTTCTACAATATTGATCGTTTGAACATACGTGGCACTGTTTCCACACGCATCTGTAGCCACCCAGGTTCTTGTAATTGTTTTGTTGCAGCCTGTAAGGTTAACGGTTTGCTCAGAAGAGGTGATAGTAACGCTGCTGCAATTGTCTATTGCTGTCGGAAATTCCTCCAGAATATTGTCTGTACATTCAATAGTGGCATTGTTGGGCGGAACATCTACAAACGTCGGTGCCTGATGGTCGACAAATGAAATCATCTGATTAATCGTGGAGGAACGACCACAGTCATCTACCGCCAGCCAGGTGCGCAATATTTGCTGGTTACAACCGCTTCCCAATGCCTGATCGGTAAATGTTACCCTTGGCACCGTACATCCGCCGCTGACAATAGGGAAAGGCATTTCTACAGGTCTTGGTGTACTGCAATCCATGGTAATGGGCTGTAACCGAACTGTAAAAACCGGCCCAACAAAATTAGTTCCCATGGTAGGCGTATCATTAAGAGGGATGGTACAGGTTTTAACCAACTGTCCGTTGGCGTCACGCATTTCCCATACCACTTCCAATTGGTACAAAGTATTGGCCATTAGCCCATTAAGGCGAATAGGGCCGTTTAAATTGGCAAAAGGAGTCGAAACAGATTCCCAATTGCTGGCAGGGCTGCCGTTTTCTAAACGCCGGTATCGAATAATAACCTGGTGATCAGGGTATTGTGCCAGTGCTAATGCCGGAAGTTTGGGCAGTTTGATATCAATAAAATAAGCACCACGTTCCCCGGTTGCTATACCTTGTAAAGCTTTACAAAGGTCGTTTTCAAGTTCCGGATCACAAATTGCCTGTTCCTCTGCAAGACTGAGGGTCCGGATAGTGCCCAGTCCAAGCACGTTGGATTGGGATTCGGTGCCACACAATTTGGTAATACGGACGATGTACCTGGTAGCGGGCTTTAATCCCGTAATCTCTCCGGATTCACCGGATTCAAATACCTTATACACATAATTGCTGGTCGGGTGCTCCGCCCAGGCCAGTTGGATCCTGTTTCCGTTCGCAATGTTGGCGGCGTCCCAGTTGACTGTAATTTTTGATGAAAGGATAGTAGATACTTTAGTCCCTGAGGGAGGCGTGCATCCATTTTGGGCATTGGCGGCAGGCAACTGGAAAAAAGTCAGTAAGATTGCCAATAATCCGTACCGAATAACATTTTGATAAGAATGCCGGACGATTGCAGGTGTGTTGTAAGTCATCATTTTGTATGTTGTTAGTATGTATTCTTTAGTCGAAGCAATAGAAGGTTATTCAGCGGTGTACAGACACCGCCGTTTTGGATGATTGAATCAACAATCGTAATTTTTTAATTACAGCACTCTAAAAAATGGCTGCTCGTGATAAGGCTGTAAAGGTGAAATGTTTTTTTACAATTCAACTGTTAAATGTGACGGATATGCAGTATAAACTAACCGTCGTGTCGTTTTGAGCAACCGTCGTGTAAATTCAGTACTCAACATTCTTCTTTCCATTGATAAAAGTGTGCATTTATGAAGCCATAGAAATACCGTTCAGGAGCTGTTATGCGCCTGTCAGGAAAATACGTAAGTGAATAATGGGCTTTCAAATCCCGGGCACACTACCTCTAAGAGCAATGAACCAAAAACAGAAACTTGAAAGCACAAAAGGTGCTTGCGTTAAAAAATAAAAAACAATGAGATTGCCGGTAAGCGATCTGCTTGGTTGTTTTTATGGGGGATTAAAAATAGAGGAAGTGAAACCGGAAGAGCGAACTGTTTCGCCAGGAAAATGATACGTTATACTAAAAGAAGATGGTTTCTTTCCAGCGACAAAAATATAACAGTTTTTTATTTATACAAAATTTATCAAATAAATAATAAATTTATTTTTTGAAGATGGAAATTGGAATCCCTTTCGAGCACTGTATTTAAAGATCACTCATTAGCGGAACTGCGAAGGGCATTGTCCGTATTCTCACTGCAACGCACTGCACTTTTCCACCGCCCCCTAAAATCCCCCCCTATACTTGCACCTACATTCCTGCAACACACATACTACAAACAAAAAACAAACATTTCACTATGTTCACACCGCAAAATTTACCCGGCGACCTGGTCAAGGCCATCAATGCGGGCCTTGGATCACTCAAAGTGGCGACACCTACCGATAAGGTGGGGATTGTGAGCGATGCCGTTGCCACACCGCAGCGCACGCCCGATGGTTCTCCGATTTTCGGCCAGGTTGCTGTGCCGCAAGGCGCTCCGGTCGAGCCGTTTATCCGTTTGCTGATCGACACGTCGGCGTACAATGAAAGTGTCACTAATATCGAATGTATGCTGGGCGATGCCAATCAGGTGCATGCCAATGGCTGTTTTACCTGCGGCGCTTCGGGCAATTTGATAGATCCGATTATCGGCAGTCCGACCTGCAACCAGTACGAGACCTTTTTGCAAAAACTCTGCAACCAGCCGTACACGTTTGCTGCCCTCGATATCGAGGTGAAAAAAGCCGCGACGAATAGTTCGGCGGGTTCTACACTGGAACTGCCCGAAGCGGTATCGTATTCCCGGCGCAATATCCTGGGCGATGGCCCGGTAGGTAATATCCAGGTGTCGATTTACGAAAACCGCGAAAAATTCCCCCTCCAGGACAAAAAGTATGTTTCCGTTCCGCTGCAAAATATCGAGGCGCGCTTCGACAGCAGCACCCTCTGGAAATTCACCAATCTGCGCGGCGGCCGGGTGTACACCGTGACCCTGTTCACCGGTACTGTCCAAGGCTAATTGAGTAAGAGACCTGGGTATGAACATCGTAGAACTGATCCAAAAGATCGTCAGTAACAACCCATCGGGCGTGTATGCCAATTTGGTGAAGGAGGGCAAAATGCTGCCCGGACTTAATCCGTCTTTGGAGGACGTGATTACGGCCGTGCAGCACGAAATCCAGTATGGCCATCCCGAGACCAAAGGCGCTTTTTTGCTGCGTGTTTTTGATGTTCCGGTGCAAACCAATGGCCTTTATGCTTCGGACCTGTTCGGCCTGCAAAACGCTACCGGTAAAAGCCCGGTAATGGTGCTTTCTGATCAGTTCGCGGTCGAAAGTAACAGTTTTAGCGGCATAACTGCGATCACCCGCAGCGTGGGCAGTATCCCGCTGATCAACTGGGTGCTTTTCGGACTGATGCTGATCGGACTGGTGGTTGTGTTGAGGTTCTTTGGCAGGCTAGTCAGTAAGATTTTGGAGTAACTATTTTATCACCATCTAACGCATTCAAACACTATGAAAAAATATCCCCGTTGGGCTTTTTTGATTGCCGGTGTCATTGCCACCGTGGCTGTCCTGTATTTCTGGGGCAAGCATAATATGAAAAAACAGGCGAAGGCGGCAGGCGCGGCGCCGGTTATTGAACCTGCAGCGTCTGAAGCCAAGAAAATTTCTTTGGCTGGACCGGTTGTCCGACTGTAAACGTAGGTGAACAAAGCAAATTACCGGTATGCAGTACGCCCTCCTTTTTCAGTTTTTGAGTAAAAACATCAAATGGTTTTTGATCGCAGGAGCTGTATTGGGAATCTACTTTGCTTTTAAACCGTTGTGGTTCCGGGTTTTCGGACAAGTGCCGGAAGATGCGCAGTACCAAAAGGGAGGAGGCGATGTGACGACGGCATTTGAAGCGAACGCCAAAAATAAGGTCATGCAGATCCGAAAGGGTATTCATGATGATGCCTGGTTGGGAAGCGATCTTCGGTGTAATACCCTCGGTGATGTGATGTCGTACAATGACAATGAACTTCGGCTGATCCACAACAACTATAAAAACAGATATGGAATTACATTGTATTCAGATTTGAACAATATCGTTAGTGATGGCTGCTCCAATCCGTTTTCAATCGAAATTACTATTCTCCTGAAAGAAAAACTATCAAAATTGGGTACTGTATGACACCATCTGTTATCGTCAACGATATTGGTACTGTCAGCCTTCGTACTATGCTCAATGCCATATTGGTATTACTGGTAGTTGCAATTGTCGGTTCAATCATTTTCAGGTACGGCAGAAAAACATTCCAAACGATTTATCGCGAGCCGGGGCAGTGCGCACCGGATGATTATTATGCTTACAAAGACCCGAATATCCATGCCGATTGTTAAGCCGACCGCTATGAATACCGGTCGGATCATAGCCTGGTCAGTACTCGGAATTGGCGTTGTGCTGGTGGTTATCGCCGTGGTTTACTTTGTAAGACGGGCCATTGCCAATGCAAAAGCGACTGCGGAAGTGGACAAACTGATGAAGGGACAAACTAATGTATCCGGTAATCCGGTGGTGGTCACCGTTCCCGGAACGAATCCGGTACCAACGGGCGCCAACGGTGCTCCGGTGATGAATCCACCGGCGCAATTACCCGAATGGTTGGTGGCGCTGCTTTGGAAAGCCAATGACGCAAGTGATGGAACCTTTAACGATGGTTATCAATGCGAAGTGAGCAACAATATTGTGACGCGAAATGATGAACAGGTTAGGCAATTGGTAGCGGTGTATAAAGAATGGTACGGAAGATCCTTAAAAAGTGATATTCAAAAATGGAAGTGGTGCGGCGGTATAGGACTGGATCTGTTTTTCGGTTGTCCTAACACCTGCGCCATCGTCATTCAGCGATTAGACAAACTATGAACGCAACAGTAACCACAGGCCTGGAGCCATTGATTACCCGGCGAAGTTGGCGCATCATTATCCTGCTGTTGGCTGGGTTGACGGTCATTCTGCTTGCGCTTTGGGTCATTCGATACGCCCGAAATGCTTTTGCTCCAGCGGGAAAAGGAAGGTCGGATACCAAGCCGGACGGCACGCCGACTTATATCCCCAGCAGCGTCGATCAATCCTATATAGAACGGATGACGCTGATGGTGTATGAGGTGAATAAAGGCGAGGAGTATTCCGGGTTCAGCAGTAAACGCTGTGAAATATCCAATAATATCCTGGGTATGCGCGACGAAGAAGTAGCGGCATTGAGTATCATGTTGCAACAAAAATACCAACTGCGGTTGGGTGCTGCGATTGGCCGCTGGAAAGGGGATGGCTGTTTTAGTAGTTGGCTGGGCGGCGAGATCGACAAACTCAAAAACAAAGTCAAAAATTACTGATGCATACAAAAGCGCTCTACTGGATAGTCATTAATGTGGTTAGTACCATCGTTGCGACAATAATTCTGCACTACACCTTTCAGTGGCTTTCCGGTAAAAAACAACAAACTATTTAAACAAAACACGCTATGAAAAAACAATTTGGTACACTGCCGCTTTGGGCTGCAGTACTCATCATCGGCACTGTTGTAGCCGTTTCGGTAGCATTGGTCAATTGGGCTGATAAAGCCAAAACTGCGTAATGAACCTTCTTGAAGCAGTAAACAACCTGACAGAAAAAGGCATAAAAGTAGAGATTGCCTTTGATGAAGCCTCCATTCAGCAATTTTTGCTCTGGGGAGTTCTTGCGGCAGTAGTCGCAGGAGCCATTACTGCTTTTGTCAAAAAATCAATTAACTGATCACTGTTCCATGGACGCTCTTGAAGAAGCATTTAAGACCGGTAAAATACCATACCGGTATGAATACGATATCTGGAGTGGTGTCTATTTCGGCATGGTGATCCTTATTATCACATTCGTTTTCACTTTATCATCTGCAATTACCCGACGAGCGATCGGATAATTCAGCGCAAAATTCTGACTATGCCTCCATATCCTAAAGGGTGCCTTGTTAAAACAGTCACACATGCCAGAGATATCCATGCAAATGACCTGCGGTTAATTGCGCTTCCACCTGTTCCAAACGGCCTCAACTGGAATGTTACTTTCAAAGTTGAAACCAAACCAGTATCAGATGTGGCGGAATTTGTCCAGGTAATAACATCTGCACAGTTGAATCACTCCAATGTGCCTGGGCCTATTCTGGTTGGCCCTATCACGGCAGGTGCCCCAGGTCAATTAAATATGACGTTTAATAATATTGCCCTGGTTACTGCCAATACAGGAAACAAGTGGTACATCACGCTGAATAACTTACAGGTAGTAGGTAAAGGTGGGCAAACTGTTACGGCAGCTGTGCCCGTTGTATTGCAGGTAGATTCGCCTTTCTAAGCGATTTTTTTAAAATTAAAACAACTCGATGATGTCATGTTGCGGGTCTAAACCACGGGTGTCGCTTATTAAAACGGCGGCATACCGACCGATTATTGATTGGCACGACCGATGTACCTCCAGTACGCCGGTACGCCAAATACAGTGGCTGTTTTACCGCAACGGCACATTTGTCTATTCCACTGCTTACGGTGTACCAACCGCACCATTATCTATCGGCAGTGGTAGTACCTATTCCTTGCTCCATGCGACCGAAGCGGAAATCGTGACGTTTCTCGTTGGTCAGGGAATATCGATTGAAGGCCGGGAAATCATTGAAATTCGGGTAAGAATTAAGAATTGCGATAAGGAGACTGCATTGAGTAATCCTATTCGATTCTCTGCACCAATGGTAATGGTGACCTGCAATTGTGATTTTGTGATCGGTTATGATACCAGGCAGACTGGTTTAACGCCAGTCGCCCCTGTAACATTTAGTCCGGTAGGCGGTCAATTGCTTTTTGTCAATGGGTTACTGACCGATGGCACATTGGTCGATCCATTAGTAAACAGTGACGAATTGATGTGGCTTACACTTTCAGGCGGATGCGATGATGCATTTGAAGTGGCTTCTGCTACTGGATTTACAGGTAATGTTACCGTTCCAGCTGGGTTTTTAGCAGCAGTACCCAACAGTACTGGTTGGATTGTAGGTAGAAATGGCGTTATTCAAACCGGTATATCCTACGCTTCTGGTGATATCACACCATCGGCACCTTCTGACCCCAACGACATTTGGGTATTTGCGGGATTGACAGGCGGGAATTGTGCATTGTTAACTGAACCTGTAGGAGTTAACTACACTGGTGCTACGGTGAACCTGCCACCAGGATATTCCGCATCTAACGCAGACAGGTTTATTCCCGCACGAAATGGTGTGGTAATGTACGCTGCAGCCCAAAGCATCTCCGGATATACTATTTCCGGTACTGTCCTTATCCCTGAAACAGCATTTATCAACGAAGAAATATGGCTTATTTCAATTTCTTAATAAGTCAACATCATATTCAACAACCAATTTCAGCATGAAAGTCTTATCACACTTACTTATCGTTTTTTCGCTGCTTATTTCCGTATCCGGATATACGCAGCGCATTAACCCCACAACACAAATTCAAAAATCGCCGGGCAATGCTCCCGGGTATATTCTTCGTTCTAATTCAGTCGGCGAACTTTCATATGTACTCAATACGGCACCTGGTACTGGTACGGTAGCACCTTCTGGCCCTCCACCTGCGGGATCTTCGGGCATTTACCTGAATACCATTACAGGGCAAGTATATACCTGGAATGGTACTACCTGGAACTTGTTAGGTTCGGGGAGCGGAACCACCAACTTAGTGTATACGAGTGCTGCAATTACAGGAACGGTGAATTCGGATACCGGAACAGATGCTTTAATCCCCGCAGCAACAACTACAATAGCTGGATTAATGACCGCCGCCGATAAAACAGCATTACAGGATGTTCAAACTGCTTTAGCAACAGGTGGGCAAAGTGACAATGGAATCGCTGGTTCAGGTCTTTCTGGTGACAAGTACCGGCTTGGCGGTGCATTGACTCAAAACACCACTATTCCTGGAGCAGATTTTGGGTTTACGCTCAATAACGCTGGTACTATCTTAATGGAATCCGACAATACAACCGGGACGGTTAAAAGTGAATTGGCACTTACATCCAGTAATATTGTTGGTACTTACCTGCGATCAGTCAATGAATCGAATCCCAGCAACGTATCCCAACTTAGTTTAGATATTGATGGTATCCACGGTTTACAGTGGACGACTACTACCGGACAACCATTGGGTTTTCTCATTAACCCCAATACGACCACTGCTACTTCCGGAATAACAGTCGCTACCCGAAAACATGCACTGGGAACCGCTGTGGTTGGGCAAGTACTTACTCGGCAGGCTGATGGTACGGTAGAATATCAAACAGTAAGTGGAGGAGGGATTACGACTTATTCCGCTGGTAGTGGGACCATTGTCACGGCTTCCGGAGCAGGTGTAACATTCACGCGTACCACCGCTTCCATCTGGACATTTGATATACCATCGGGTATTGAGTTACTGTCATTTGACATCAATAGTACTGCTTCGCAGTCGGCAACTGCCGCATTGGATATTGATTTTGTATTTGCAGGCACACGACCATACAACCAGGATGGTAGTGTAGATATGACAGATGCAAAAGTTCCGGTAATCACCACCTTGAAAAAAATTAACCCATCGACCTATCCAACTACTGCAGCCGGTAATAATGCTGCATGGACGACCGATGTCACTGCTGCGGGTACACTCCGAATAAGTACTACTGAATTCGGCGAGGTTTCCTCGGCAGGTGCTAATGCTACAAGTATAAAAGGCGTATTCTAATTTTTTCGCGCAAAAAGCACCATACATAATAAAATGCGTAGTTTAGTTACCATTTTTTTCATATCGGTGGCGGCATTGGTTTCGGCTCAATCTCCACTCTTTTACGCCTTCGGTAATATGCCGGTGCGCACGATTGTCTCCGCAAATACCTATGATATTACCATATCAGGTTTGGCTGGCGGATACAAACAGTACCCCGATGCCAATTTTGAAGCAACTGAAATAGCCCCAGGATTTGTGGTGTGGCCAGCCGGTGGATGTATTCGACTTGAAGTGACTCAGGTCATGTCCACATTCCCGTTGGTGATTCGTGTAGTTGATGCTGCTGCTTCAGGGGCATTGGATGGTTCTGATCTTTTGAATGCACGGGTACTGATTCTTCAGGAGTCCAAATGGGGCACCTTTAATATTGGCGCATTCGGCAATTTAGCAGATGGTAATGCTGGTAGCCAGGCCGGAATAGGTCCATACGACTTTGCCTGTATCCAAAATTATTACAAACAACAAACCGCAGCTGCACTTCAATCGCTTGGAACCAATTCCCACGCAGCAGTAACAGTAACAGACAACGCCCGGATTGACTTGACACTTACTGGTCAGAATATCACTGCCGATCTGGCTCAAAACGGCGCAGTAACCGGGCAGTTTTTACAATGGAACGGCACCGCCTGGGTTCCTTCAGATGGGTTGAAAATGAAGGAGCAGTTTTTTACGGCAGTCCTGGGACAAACAGATTTTATCCTCACCGGATATACCCCCGAGGCACAAACTGGCGACAATTACCCCCTTAAAGTTTATCGCAATGGAGTAAAACTACGATATGTTCCAGGCGCACCCGGAGCCTTCCAATTTACTTATGCAGGCGCTACAATAACGACGGCAGCAAGCGCAGCAGGTGATGAAGTCAACATTGAATTTAACAACTAAATTTATACACACTATGAAATTTTTAAAACAAGTCATTCTTTCAGCATTGCTGGTTTTTCTGGCAGTTGCCACTAACGCCCAAAATACCCAAATGATTAAACGGGGCGGTGTGCTCACCGATACAATGCACACCAACCGGCTTGTATCAACAGGTGCCACCAATGGTCAATTACTCCAATTTAACGGTACTAACTGGGTGCCTGCAACAGTAACTGCCACCACCGACCTTACGATTGCGAACAGGACAACTACCACATTAGATGTAAACAGTAGTAACGGTAATGATGCTACCGTTCCCGCTGCCACCAATCTGCTGGCGGGTTTAATGATTGCAGCAGATAAAGCAAAGTCAGACTTTATTACCATTACGCAAGCAGTTGACCTGGATGCGCTTGAAGCCGCAAGTCATGCTGCCGTAACGATCACAGACGGTACTACGGTAAATTTAACGCTCGCTGCACAGAACCTTACCGCTGAAGTAATTGAATCGGCACTGACAGCAGCGAATATTCCATTGGCAGACACTGGCAATTTTTTCACAACTGATAATATCAATGCCGCATTTCAACAGCTCGGTGCGACATCTCACGCTGCTGTAACGGTCACTGATGGTACCAAAATTGACTTTACCCTCACCGGGCAAAATCTGACGGCTACCATTATCGCTGGAAGTATTGCGAATACAGACCTTGCACAGTCAGGCGCTACAACCAACCAGGTGCTTTCCTGGAGTGGCACCAACTGGGTACCAGTTACCCAATCTGCAACGAATACCAGCGCAACAGCAACTGCTCCACTGACCGCTACAACAGTCCAGGGGCAGTTGAATGAACTTGCCACAAATACACATGCAGCCGCAACCGTAACTGACAATGCCCGAATTGATTTTACCCTGACCGGACAGAATATCACCGCCGATCTGGCTCAAAACAGTGCTACCACGGGCCAGGTGATGACATGGAGCGGGACCGCCTGGGCACCAGCCGCTAACCGATCGATGCGGGAAGAAAGTTTTACAGCGACGGCGGCACAAACAGCCTTTACTATTGCTGTTTCACAATCCGCAGTATCAGGAACTTCAGTTCCCGTTCGTGTTTTCCGCAATGGCGTACGCCTTTTTTATGCGGCCTCTGGTCCTAACGTAATACAGTTTACCTATTCAGGAACAACCATTACAACTACTGCCAATGCAGTCGGTGATATTATCACAGTGGAATATTTAAACTAATTTGTCTTTATGAAAATCACATTTCTTCTTTTTCTCTTATTCGGGGTGCTTGGCGATTCATTTGCACAAAGTGACGTAATACTTCCTGGTGGGGTAAAGAATGGTAATGGCGCAACAAGCGGGCAGGTACTGAAATGGAATGGTTCAGCATGGGTTCCCGGCGCTGACGACTCCGGAGCCGCAGATGGCAATGGTATCATTTCAGCACTGCCTGTTGGTAACGTAAATATAACTTCAGGTGGATTTGATTTAACATTTAGAGGAATTTCAGATGTAAAGGCAAGATATGATACGCTTGGTTCAGCTTTTTCTAATGCTGTTGCCACTGAGCTAATTGCAACAAATTCAGCAGGACCAGGTAATACGCATAGATTCAAAACCTCTGTAGTGAGTTCTCCAACTGAAGGCTCAGGATTTAAAGAAAGTATTGAGGGAAGAACGTTCATAGACTGGAAAAATCCCGGAACATCGGGATACCTCAATTCATTTTCAACCAGTTTATATTCCTCTTCCACAGCATCTTCGGTAAGAGGTCTGCACATGTTTAAGGGTGGTGGAACAAATTGGGATATTCCTAATAAAGTTGTCGCAGGCAGTGATCTTGGTTATATTAGTTGGGCAAGTACCGACACTACAGCACTAATAGGAACTGCTCCTACCAAATTTACCAACGCACTTACATCGCCATCATCAGGTATTTCCGGATTTGTTTACAGAACCTTTAATTATCAAAAGTTTTATGGAGGATTAAAATTTTGGACGACAGAAGGGAATAGAACTTTAATTGCAGCACTTCAATTAGATACATTAACGAAATCAATACTGCCAGTCGATATTACAGCAACAAGAATTGGAACAGCAGCTTTAAGAATAAACTCTACAACTGGAGGGCTAGTCCCTCCACGCATGACAACCACTCAACGGGACGCGCTCACAAATCTAACAGCGTCAACCATAATTTGGAACACTACCTTGAGCACCCACCAATTCTGGACAGGATCGTCATGGAGTTCTTTGCCAGATAACTGGGGAACTCAAACAGTGGTATCATCTTCCAGATTTTCTGGAAATGGAACGGCAGGGTCGCCATTAGAGTTGGCACAGCAATCTGCATCAACGGGGCAAGTCCTGGCATGGAACGGTTCTACGTGGAGCCCAGCGAATCAAACTACCGGTATATCTACTGTCGGTGCATTTCAGACTACCAATACATCAGCTGGTTTATCCATCTCTGGAACGGATATCAGACTGCACCATGCCACATTGCTGACAGCGGGAGGTATTTCTTTATCTGATCAGTTTATCGGAAAAGGAACGAAGACATTCACCAAGGATGCAGCTGGCATTGCAATCCCCATTGTAAGCCAAAATAGTGCAGCATCATTTGATGATGATGCAGTAGCGTTTCACCATGTTTTAGGAAGTACTGTCGCCTCTGTACTTAAAACAACGATCGTAGGGGGCAGTGTTTCGGGAGGGACCGTTACCACTTTGTCAAATATGGATGCAGATGGCACAATACGTAATGCTTTTGAGATCACGCCCAAAAACAGCTTTAAAACCATTGGATTTATTAACCGCCGTATACAAAATGTAGGAGCCTCTTTTTCTGCGGTGGCTATTACCAACCGTGCTTCAGCATATAATTTCCAAACTGCAGCAGGAGCATTAACGCTTCCCGACCCGACTACACTTGATGAAGGAGAAGAGGTGGAATGGAAGGTTACGTTTACCACAGGATCAGATGCAACTATTAATACCGCTGCTGCCGGCAGCGAGTTTTGGGCAAATGGGAGTGGCGCCGCAATCGCATCAATTTCACTCACAGCCGGGGTGAAATCCGGGAAATTAGTAGTAACCAGTATTGGCGGTACAAATTATTGGCTTAACAGTGTGTATAATTAATATGAGGAATTTAAGTATTGTAATATTTAGCCTTTTCATTTTCTCTTTAAATGCGCAATCGCAAATAACTGTAAATGAGAACGGGACAGTAGTTCAAGTACCCGTAGCGGTGCTAGATGGAAGTGGCCATTTACCGGTTTCATTATTCCCACCGGCCGTAGCAGGTGGCGATCTTACTGGAACCTTAGATAATTTGCAGATTGCGGCCAATGCTGTCACAGCAGTAGAAATCTTAAATGGTGAAATCACTACATCAAAATTTAATCCCGGGACACTTACCAATCAATACTTTGTTTGGAATGGTACTGCATGGACCCTTGCACAGCAGGAGTATACGGTATCTACAAGTGGGAGCCAGGCGGTGTCAGTCGTAACAGCAACAGCAATGACAAATGGGGCATTTACAGTTACCGCAGGTAAAAAATACGAAGTGATTGCCCGGTTGGTCTATAATGCTGCGGCTACGACAACCGGAATTGCACTTAGTTATACTGCGCCAGCGGGTGCTGTCTGGTCGGAATATAATATTCCAGGTGCTGCTACTACTACCCAGGGAACTTCCCGGTATAATACAAGCACATTATGGGTATCAACGAGTTCCGTTGCTACAACCAATAATTTGGCAATTGCCAATTTTCGGATAGAGCCTACAGCAACGGGCACCTTTCAAATAAATTTTGCCTCGGAGGTAGCTGCTTCAGCAATCACAATGATTATCGGCTCAAAAATAACAATTAAAGAATTATTTTAAATTATGAAAAAATTACTTTTTGTATGCTCATTTGAAGCAGCGCCGGTAATACCAACGTACTTGGGATTATTCCCCAAAAACAACTTAGGTATCTGGTCGGACCCAAATATGATTACACTTGATGCTTGGAGTAAAAAGCACCATAGATAATAAAACCATCCCCATATCTACTCATTTTCTTTTGTCACGTAAGCAATGGACGATAATTTCAAAAAAAACCTGTACGGCGGAATAGCGGCAGTATTTGGCTGGATAGTAGTTACTATCCCCAAAATTCAATCGAGGGAGGTATCATGGACCAAGATGTTGGCTCATATCGGAGTAGCACTCCTGGTCGGATTTAGCACACATGCTGTGTTGCCTTATGTGGGATTAGGAGGCATATCAGATAGTTTGTCGATTGCAACCGCATCGGTAGCAGGAGGCATTGCCGACCAAATTATTCTGCTTTATCAGTCATTGATATTATCCACTATTCGAAAGTTTAAAGGGGCGAAAAAGGATACGAAAGACCAAAGTGACCCCGACAATATTCAACACTAATTCATCATATAAAAATTTTACACACGCTATGAAATTCAAATTCGCACACCTTGCCCCGATTGCCAGAATGGTATTCGTATTTTTCTTCACCCTCACCCTCCTGTCTACCAATATGTTCGCGCAGGACACTATTAGTATTGGGAACCCAGGAACTTACGTGGGCGATGGCAACTTCAACCTGCTTCAGGTAGGGCTTACCATCCTCCTGTCTTATCTCACCTCACTGTTCCCGGCTGCTGCAAAACTGAAACCATATATCCGGGCGGCTACCGTTGCGCTATTAGTTACCGGGTCCTTTATCATCTTCAAAGTAGGGGCAATTAATGGTGAAACATTTGCGCTTATCCTGGCCACATTTCTTCCAAATTTTGCATATTCCGGTATTCTTTGGGAAGGTTTGAAGTTTCTTTTAGGGCTGGTTGGGATCAAACTTAAATCACCTGAAACGGTTCCTGTTGGCTCCAAATAAAGACATAAAAGTCGTAATCGGTTTTTAGAGCGTGGGCATCGGTTTGCAAAATCCGGTGCCCACAAATTCAATTAAGCCATGTCAAAAATAAATACTTCAACGATGAAGTCGCTGTTCATGTATGTATTTGCATTTGCACTTGCCTGGGTGCTTCACAATACAAAATCGTGTTCTGGCCCGATCATTCCCACTCCGACTCCGGTAACAGAAATCGTGTATAGATACATTCCGGAATACCATACCATCGAAAAGGTGGTACTCCGCAATGTGGTGATTCGCGATACCGTACTGACCAGAGAGTTTATTTTAAAAGATACAACCATTCTCCTTTTTTCCGATGGCGATACCATTATCAGGTATCCGGATGACATGCGGATTTATGAAGGATTTTCAGAGTCTGACCAATGTAAACATAACTACCTCACCGGTATTTGGCACGACAGTATCCAATTTTTGAATATAAAAACGGAGTGCGTGCAGGAAGAGCCTGTGGTAATTGTGAGGCCCGGCGGACCACCAAAATTTGAGTGGGGCATTACTGCTGCATGGTCGCCCATGGAGCCAAAATCATTTCCAGGATTAGGGCTTCACGCCCGGAGAAAGTTATGGTATTTCGGAACAGAGTACTTCCCGACTACTGGAATGGCAGTAATTAGGGCAGGGCTTTTTCTGCCGAATAAACAGCCAAGATAAACGCAATATGCAGCACTGAGATGCATTGGTATGGCATTGTGCACACTTGTGCGCCAAATTCCCAATACGGCATTAAATGTGGTTTTACTTTGCACAAGCACCAACTAATAATACACACTATGTGTCCAAATAATAGCATTACCAATTCCGACGGGACCTGCACCTGCAGTCCCGGCTTCGCTCCTGATGGGAAAGGCAATTGTGTTGCCTTTGACTATAATAATCCGGCCATTGGTGACGAGCAAGCGAAATGGAAGAAATACCTGAATGATTACGGTCCTGTATTGCTTGGCGGCTTTGCAGGCTGGTGGGCATCGCATAACCAGCCCAAAACCACTCCGGCAGCAACACTCCCAGCACCGCAGGATCAACCTGAATCAAAAGTGCCTGTTTGGGCATGGGTAGCAGGAGGAATTGTAGTCCTGGTAATTCTTATCGCCGTACTTCGACGTCCACCTGTAAAATAGTTTCATCTTCAATCAACTTATAAAATGGCCGACATTAATACCGCAACAGAAACCTCAAAACTTGACACTAACCCTGATTGCCCCTGTAAAGCCAAAGCACGTATTCGTCGCTGGTGGTACATTGGGATTGGGATATCTGTGACCATAGTCGTTGGCTACTTTATCTATAAGTATCGTGCCAAAATAATCGAATAACCATGGCTTCAAGTTGCGGAAAAGAATACTGCCCGACTACTAAATGTAATCTGAAACACCCTTTCAATGGTGGAAAACGCGCCAGGTGCGAACGCATCAAAGGGTGCCAGAACAGTGTCTGCGCACCGCTGTCCGCATTAGGAGCCAATGGATTTGTGCTGTACGATACGTGCATCCAGCAGTGCCATGCTGATGAAGCGGATCCAAATTATCCCGGGCAATATGGTGAATATGACAAGTATTTATGTGCGCTATATGCCCCGGAAGATATTGTAGAGTATTACAAGGTAAATCCATGCATGGCTGATCCCAATAACATGCCAAGTGCTGTGAAGGAGAAGAAAAGGGAAGAGATATCG
>JBILHQ010000197.1:0-11748 GCA_044350415.1 Saprospiraceae bacterium
GGGTAAATACTTTCAGGGCTTCCTGAAAACTTTCTAAAGCACCCCTGAAAAACTGCGGGTTATCTTTTTTAGCCCAGGTATACAACAAAATACCGCGCCGGTATTGCGCTTGTGCCAGCAATTCAGGTATCGGTTCTTTCCGCAAAATATCCACCGCACGGTTGAGATATCCCAGCGACTCGGAGAAACTTTCGGCATAATTGGCGACTTGCGCAGCATCCACCAGTATCAAAGCCTCTTCCAGGCTCCGTCCTTGTTTTTGGTAATGCTGCAGGACTTCCCAAAGCGTTTTTTTCAGGGTATCCAGCAAAGCCGTATCATAAGGAACCACCAGGTTTTTCATCCAAACACCGCACAGTCCTGCTTTCAATTCAGGAATGGCATCGTCGGAAAGGACTGTTTTAATTGCGTCCTGCAAAAGGTGTTCGGCTTGCAACAGTTCGCCGAGGTCGGTCAGGAAAATAGCGAATTGACGGGCCGTGAAGGCGTAGTATTCTCCGTTGGGAGCGCTGTTGAGTGCTTCCCGGTAAAAGTAACGGGTCTTTTCGGCGTCAAAATTATCTGCTGTAGCAGCGTAATGGTGCAAAATAGCCGAGTTATGGCAAAAGCGGTATTCCTCGAACGGCGTAAAATCGGAAGTAAGACGCTGCGTATCTACCGGAATACCATTTTGCAGACAGTTGATAATATCAATGTCATTCAGCAAAACCTGATCACCTTGCAGGTATGCGTATGCCTTTTCGTAATTGCCCAGTTTGGAAAATATTAGTCCGAGCAAATGGGCAGCGGTAAATTCTATTTCTTCAGGGAGCAAATAGGGCGGCAACACATTGTACCAGTCAACAGGCTGCGTAATCCCTGTTTTGGAGCGTACCATCAAATGATAGCCTGATGGCGCTGGCTTTTGCTCGAGGATGTCGGCAACTGTCACCAATTCGTTCAGGCGCGGTTCGGCATCAATGATACTTTGAACCTGTGGACAATTATCGGCAGTGGTAAAAATAGTAAGCATGTAGCGCGGCGTTATAAAGACACGTGGAGCAATTGCGCGCCCGGCTGGTGCAGAAATACCAGGTCGCGTTCTGTGTCGTCGATATCATTATCAATAATTATTTCCTGCAAAGAAATGGTTTTATCACCCTGTAGGTTGCGGTTTTTTAACATCTGAAGTGCTGCTTTATGGATCGTCGGAAAAATATCATCGTCCATCGGTGCCAGTAGCAACGCCCGTTGTTGGGGGTAATAAATGACATGTACCTGAGGTGCATCGCCAAAAGCGGAAGCGGCTATATCGCCGGAAATCCAAAGATGTTGTGTTCGAAGTTTTACGCCCATAATTGAATCAAACCGTTATTAGTGGATGCGGCACTATTCCTAATTCCTCCAAAATCAAATCCGTCACTTTCATTCCCGCCTCCTGCACCACATCACTGATTCCCAATTCGATCCGGATATTGGTAATGGCGATCAAATATACAGAGATATCTTCCGGGTATTCCTGTCCCAATATTTTTTTGGCATAAGAAAGTGCCTGATCCCATTTCAGGCTGTGCAGAAACACCATTGGATCGTCCTGCACAGCCGCTTCAACAGCACTGGCTGGCAATCGATACAGCGTTCCATCAGGTTCACCGCTATTCATTACACCATCCACAAAAATGATCCGCTCATATCCTTTAAGCTGGAACAATACTTCAAATGCCGAAGTGCCCATATCGATCAGGCTAATATCAACCGCCTGGTCACCCAGTCTTTTTTGGAGTTCTTCAATGACCAGACAACCTACCCCGTCGTCGCTGCGAACCGGATTACCAAAGCCCAGAATGGCTGTTTTCTTCATGTGAGTGTGATTTTTTAATAAACCAGTTGTTCATGCGAAAACGGGTTCAGTACGCTTGGAAATGACCTCTCCGAGGTCATAAGTTTGTAGCCCCGTCAAATCAATATATCCCCGACCTCGGAGAGGTCGCAAGTTTGTTTTATCCGTCCAAATATCCGAAAACATGCGACCTCTCCGAGGTCGATAAACCAATGAACACTGTGTTCCCTACTACAAACGTGTGACCTCTCCGAGGTCATTTCCATGCATACTGAACCCGTTAATCGCATTAATTGATAACGAACCACTACAATTTAAACTTCGCGAGTTGCTCCCCGGTTTTTCCGTCGTGTGCATGAACGGTACATACCAGACACGAATCGAAGGAACGGGCTACCATACCCACTTCTACCGGATCGTGCGGATCTTCGATTTCAATACCTGTGAGGGCAGCCTCAATCGGACCGCTTTGACCGGCATCATCGTTGGGGCCAACGTTCCAGGTAGTAGGTGCCATGACCTGGTAATTTTTGATCACCCCGTCTTTAATTTCAATCCAGTGGGCTAAAGCGCCACGGGCAGCTTCTGTTGCGCCGAAACCAATACCGTCTCTTTCTTCTGGTTTGATATAAAATTCACCGTCGAGGTCAATTTGAGAGAGCCATTGATTAATATATTCGTAAATACGGGGTGCTTCATGGACTCGGGCCAGTGTTCTGGTGAATACACTTGGGCCAAGTTTGTCTATAATATCACCAAAAAGTGGGTCCTGAATCTGATGGCTCAGGTTGTTCGGATTGGCGTTCATAATCACCCGGGAAAGTGGTCCGGCTTCGGCAGCAAAACCGTCGTAACGCGGTGCTTTGGCCCAACTGTATTTACCGTTAAAATCGGATTCGGCCAAGTGTTGCGATTGCACCGGCGTCGGAAATGGTTCTTTCCAGGGATGTTCGGCGGGTACATCGGCATACCAGGCGTGCTTGACATGCTCTTTGATCTTCATGTGATCAAACTCACTCCAGTTTTTACCATCAAAAAATCCGGAAGGACTAATCAGTGCCTGGTTCCGGCCCTCCACAGTTGGATGATTGTAAAGGTCTTTGTGCAGGTAAGTACCGTATGCCAGGAATTTCCCAACGCCCTGTCCGAATTTGTCCAAACCAAATTCGAGACTGGCACGAATAAACAGGCCAAGGTCGCTGTTACGCTGGCTTTCATTTTCTTCCACCCAAGCCATCAGATCATCCCAGGATTTTATGCGCATATACCGCTCAATGGAACAACCCAGCCATACTGGCTCCAACCAGTCGTTGCGAAAGAAATTCATGATAGCATGTGCACGGGTAATGTCTTTCAGCGTTGGTGCGCACATCACGCCACCGGGCACCATGTAAGACGAGTGTGGCCACTGACCTCCGAAAAGGGCGTACACTTCCACAGGTCGCCCGGAAGCAGTAACGCCTTTCTGAAAAGACGTACCTACATAAGCCGCAAACCGCTTCACGACTTCGGCATACAGCGGTTTGTTGGCAAACTTCTTGTTGGCCATATCTGTAGCAAAAATGGCATAAAACCACCGTGGAATGGACTGAATTGTTTCGGTAGCCTGCCCGATCGCACGCAGCAAGAGTGCATTGGGCGAAAGGGTGGTTTTCCAGGCAGTATCCAATGCCGAGGAAGCACAATAAAGATGCGAACCACCACAAATACCACAAATTCGGGGAGTAACGATCAGGCCCGATTGCGGGTCTTTACCTTCCATTATTTTTTCAAAACCACGAAACATCGCGGCTTGTGTGTGGGCGCGGGTAACCACACCATTCTCCATATAGACCTTTACGTCAAGGTCGCCTTCCACCCGGCCTACCGGGGAGATATTGAGTTCTTTTATGGTTGACATAATTCTTTTTTATTGTTAGAGCGTTGTTGCAGTGGAAGCCACCGCTTCAACGCAAATGGTTGAACGGTTATTTGGATGTTTCAAAATGCTCTTTTTCGACGCCCAGTACGCCTTCAATACTGCCCATCACTTTTTCCACACCGGCACGGGTGTAATAACCCAACCGCGAAACGCCGGTAGGTACATCTTGCGGCAGAAAACCGAGGTATTTTAATGTTTTGAACACACTGCCTTTCACCAGATCGTGGTGCGGGAAGCCGGGTTCTGTACAACCAAGGCAGGGGTGATTTGCACGGGTTTTACTCGACTGGCGATTCCACAATATACGATTACAACTGGCCCGCGTCATTGGTCCGCGACAACCTACTTCGTAGAACAGACAGCCGCCGCGCTTGCCGAACCCGCCGTCTACTTTTTGTGAAAAACTGATGGCATTAGGACAGCCTGTTTGAACAAAATCGGTAAAAAAGGTTTTGGGACGATGGTATTCATCTACCAATACATCTTTGATCCGGCCGGTGGAAATAGCTACCAAAATTTGGGTGATCCAGTCCGGATGAGCAGGACAGCCAGGAATGTTAACCACTGGCAATCCGCCTTTGGATATAAAATTGGCTCCCAGACCCCCCCCCTTTTTGTCTTTGTGAAACTGCATTCCTGTACTCTCACTGGGATTGGGTGGCACTGCAGGTATACCGCCCCATGTGGCGCAATCACCAATGGCAACAACATAACCTGCCACTTTAGATAACTCTTTTACCCAATCCTGCATAGGCCTTTCGGCAAAATAGTTCATCGTGCCACTACCATTAGGGCCCTGCACAATAGAACCTTCATAAACAAGGATGTCCATTTGAATTTTCCCCTGCAGTATATCATTGAGCAGGACGGAAACCTGATCTCCGATCTCAAGTCCGATAGAGGGGTGCCATAGAATGTTAATACCGAAATCGGTCACCAATTCTACAACGGTCGGTTCTTCTGCATTCAGGAACGACATAGTGTTGCCACTACATGCCCCTCCCTGCAGCCAGAGTACATTTGCCATGAGCAATAAAGTTTTGAGTAATTAATTTTTTTGAAATCTTGTCTTGCACAAGAATCTACCGTACAAAGATAGTTGCAGTTTTAAAATTTAGAAATTATTTTCTAAAATAAATTAGAAAATAATTTCTAAAATAAATGGGAGGGCAAAAAATCGGCAAAAAAATAATTATATATGGACTAAGGAGAACCCACACGTACTGAACAAGATATAATTCGGCTATTTGACCAAAAAGACGAAGGTGCGAAATAGGGCTATTTTGACGTATCAGGATGCTTGGGCCCAAGGCCCAACGAACCGCCAACTGCATTCACCACACTTCCGGCACTGGAGCTGGCATAATAACCCAGACGGGAAGTTCCTGTTGGTATATCTTTAGGAAAAAAGCCAAGGTATTTCATGGTTTTGAAAATACTGCCTTTTACCAGGTCGTGGTGCGGAAAGCCAGGTTCGGTACAACCCAGACACGGATGATTGGCGCGGGTTTTACTCGACTGCCGGTTCCATAAAATACGGTTGCAGGTCGCACGAGTCATTGGCCCACGGCAGCCCACTTCATAAAATAGACAACCGCCGCGTTTTCCAAAACCACCCCCTATTTTATTGGCAAAGCTCATTGCATTGGTACAACCCGTTTGCACAAAATCGGTAAAAAAGGTTTTCGGCCGGTGGTATTCATCAATCAAAACATCTTTGACCCGACCTGTAGAAATGGCTACTAAAATTTGGGTGATCCAATCCGGATGAGCGGGGCATCCAGGAATATTGATAACCGGAAATCCTTTTTTCGAAATAAAATCCCCACCCAGAAAGCCCCCTTTTTGTCCTTTATGAAATTGCATTCCGGTACTCTCGGTAGGGTTTGGAGGAACTGCCGGAATTCCTCCCCAGGCGGCACAATCACCAATAGCGACTACATAGCCAGCCACTTTGGAGAGATCACTCACCCAATCCATCATCGGCCGATCTGCAAAATAATTCATTGACCCGCTTCCATTAGGACCCTGTATAATAGAACCTTCGTATACAAAAATGTCCATTTGAACATGTCCTTCCAGGATATCCATCAACAAATTGGTCACCTGATTTCCTATTTCAAGGGCAAGAGAAGGGTGGTATAAAATATTAATGCCAAAGTCGGTAATTAACTCCACGACAGTTGGCTCCTCCGCACATAAAAACGAGATGGTGTTGCCACTACAGGCACCTCCTTGCAGCCAAAGTATATTTGTCATGCATCTCCAGGTTTAAGAAATCAGCATCGGCTTAACTTCCAGTTCAAATTCACCCAATCCCTGGGGCGTGAAATAGGGGCTGATATGTGCCCATACTGATTGTTTGAAAAGCGTTTCATTAATTGGCTGGCCTTTCAGCACCTGTTGGGGTATCCAGAAAACAATGGTCATCCATATATTATTGGTGAGGGTATCGTAAATACCTGCTACTGGTTCGGAGAAGAGAATCCCCCTTTGTACATTATAATCGAGCCGTTTGCGGATTTGCAGGAGCATTTTTCCTACAAACTGGTGCCACCGGTCCATAATCATCGGGTAGGAACGGTCAATCTCAAACAGGTCAATGAGATAAAAATTGTATTTGGAGAAAAAATGGTGGTACTGCTCCAACTGATGGTCGAAATCTGTCAATTTAGGACTAAGCAGAAAGCCCGACAATATTTGTGAAAACTCATCAAACAGGCTTTCATAGACTGCACTGACAATCGCTTCCTTATTCTTATAGTGATACGCTAAATTGCCTACACTAATCCCGGTTTCGTCGGCTATTTGTTGCAACCGTACATTGGCCACACCATCCACATTGAACAACCGGATGGCTGCTTCCAGAATTTTTTGCTTGGTGGTAAGAATATTCATTACTAAAGATGAAGGTTATAATACTTATTGCGATGAGCGGCTTTCCCACAAATTCCGCAAGGTGAGACCTGCCGCAAAGCCACTCACACCAATAAGTCAATTTAATCAATTCATTGATAAATGCAGGTCCTTAATATCCACCTGCAATGTTCCTCTCTGGTCTTTTGCCACCAGACGACGCATATAAAAAGCCATCGTTTGGGCACGCTTGGGGCAGCTATGACTGGTAATCCGACGGCTAAGAAATTTCAGAGGGGTTTTGTGATGCGCAAACAACAGGCTGATTTCCCACGTACCTTTTCGGAGCAACAAGGATTCAATAACGGCTGTATCACTCAACCATAAATCGTCGCGGTAAAAGTTCATATCCGAATCAAATCCTAATTTTTCAGTGAAAAACAGGTTGGTCAGTGCATCCAACATTTGGGCGTACAACTCAGAAGGCATGGTAAATATGGGCTTCATTAGATCGTATTTGTTTGAAAATGAGATCATTGGCCATGGTCAACATGGAGATTACCAACGGGAGCGATGGAATTAGCAACTCCCTTGGCGCTCAAATTTAGAATATTTTTTCTAAATTATGATTTAATTGTTCAAATTCTCTTTCTCCCATATCGGTGAAAAGTGGCCGCAACAAAGCCCACAACAGACTTCTGAAGGCTGGATAATCGGCAGTAGTACTGTTTTGTACCCCTTGGCGGTACATCCAAAGGTCGGTAATCATCCAGAACTGGTAGGACAGTGTCAATGACTGCCCTTCCCACTGTGCTGCCCGAAATGCCCCGCGCGATTGGTTAAAGCGAATCGCAATATTCATTTGTTGTACCTGCCAGTCAATATGCTGCTGGTGCGCCGACTGTATATCAGGAAAAGCACGCATAACTTCGAGGGTATCGACATAAAAAAAGCGAAACTGCTGCTGCAGTTCAAATGTGCTGACCAGCAGCCGGTCTATATCTTCAAAAAGAGGAACAATTTTGAATTCAGCCAGCAAATCCCGTTGCTTTTCCACCAATTGGCCCCAAACCGCCGCCACAATCGCTTCTTTATTACGGTAATGGTACGTCATATTGCCCACACTCACCAATGCCTCATCAGCAATATGTTGCAAGCGAACATTTGAAATTCCTTCGCGGTTAAAGCAAAGCACCGCTGCATCAATTATTTTTTGTTTGGTAACCAAAGAGGCCATAAGGAATGGTTTCTATCCGCAGGTGAAAATGAAGTGCAAAGTAAATAAATTATGGCTACGCCCGGCTTTCCTTAATTTAACGTGAACCCGGAGATAATTACTATTCAGCCTCCACTTCGAGTATTTTTTGTACGGAGAACCACAGAGAAAAGGGCACGGGGAGACATAGAGACGTTAATCTAAGAAACACATCATCGCCCGCCCATTATGATAAGGGCATTTCCAAAATCCCGCTTTGTCCTCTTCCGGAAACAGTTCGCCGGTCCGGGAAATGCGCCAATACCATTCTCCACCAGCTGTATCGCGCATATTGCGGTGGGTAAAATTCCAGCAATCTATTGCCGCCTTTTGATACCGTTCATCTCCCGACATCCGGAAAGCATTCCAGAACCCAACAATTGCCTCGGCCTGCACCCACCAGATCCGGTCGGTATCAAGTCGCCCGTCGCTGTTCCACCGTTGATTAATCACTGCTCCATCAGGATCAACGGCTTCTTTCAAAGTAACTTCCGCGATATGGAGGCAGATGGATTTTACCTGACCAATAAGTACTTCATTGCCAATGGTTTGCACGGCATCCCAAAGGAGCCAACTCGCCTCAATATCGTGACCGAAAGAAACAATATCCGATTTCAGGTGCCAGTTTTCATCAAAAAACAAGTGGATATGGGCGGTTTCGGGATCGATGAATTTTTGGGTAAAAAGGCCCACCAGGTTTTCTAATCGTTCGGAAACCCAGGCAGCGGCAGTTGCATTGTCCGGATCGTTTTGCAGCGCGCGCAACAGATTGGCGTAAGCCTCCAGCAAATGTAAATGGGTATTTTGAGTCTTCGCCTCGTTCGCATCTTTATCCGACAATCGCAAATCTTCGAGCAACTGCCACTCCTCGGAATAGGCTTCAAAATAGCCATTTTTTTCGCAGTCGAAAGTATACCTTTCCAGCAATTCAACAATCCCGAGCGCACTATTCAGGCTGTAGGAGTCGCCCGTCAGGAGCGTATACTCACTCAGGGCGTAAATAGCAAAAGCCTGGGTATAAACTTGTTTTTTGGTTTGAAGCGGTGCTCCGGTATAATCCAAAGACCAGTAAACACCACCATTCATGGGATCTGTAAAATGCCTGGTCAAATAATCGTATGCCCGGGTGGCCATTGCGCGGTAAGTGGCATTCCCGGTTTTGCGGGCAGCCGCACTGAATGTCCACAAAATACGGGTATTCAGAATAACGCCTTTTTCAGCCGCAGGATAAAGATGACCATTTCCGTTGATCCGACCATAAAAACCGCCGTTTTCATGGTCGGTCATGTGGGTTATCCACCATTGGAGGATAACATGAAGTTCTGCGGTGGTGGTTAATTTTAGTGTCTGTTCTGTCATTGATTATTATTCAGTAACTAGTGGTCGAGGCACTAAGTTCTTGAGAGCATGTCGGAGATTAATACCATTTTAGCGTTTTTTTGATTTCAGATTTCAGAAGTAAGATTTCAGATTTGGGTGTTATGGTTAAGGCATTGATCATTCTTATGGAAGAAAACATGCATTGCCCGCAAATCTTACTTCTGAAATCTTACTTCTGAAATCAAAACAACTCCCAAGTGGCCAAAGAGCCTACTTCGACACAGTTAACGACCGATTTTCTGTATCTCAAATGCTCAGTTTCCTGTCCCGCGCCACCGCCATCCACTCCTCACTAACTGCCTCATTTACAACTGTTATTGCCCGTTCATACAGCGCCACCGTCGGACAAATATGAAATGGTACGCCCCACAACACATCGCCCACCCGGTAGGTATGCCCTGCACCTGCGTGCACCACAAGGTGTTCCTCACTTTGACCCACTGGTGTTAATTCCTGCGCATTTTCAAAAAACACCCGCTGGTGCAAGGGATTTTCTGCTGCGACCGACTTGTGGCCGAGATCGAGACAGAGATGTTCGGCGTCGGGCAGGGAAATAATCCGGGTCATCAGGTATGCGGCGGGTACGAAGGCTTGTTCGGAACAGAGATCGCCGTACCCTTTATCCCAGTAAATGAAAGTGCCGGGACTACATTCGACGCCAGCACGCCGGGCGTGAATGGGGTAAGTAGGCGAACCGCCAGCGACAATAACGGGTTCCGCAAATCCTGCCGCCACTATTTTCCCCCGAAGCATTTCCACCCCGGCATAAACCGCATCGCAGGCCATTGTGCGGTCGGCGATATCCGGGTGCCGCAGGTGACCATCGTACGCTTGCAGTCCCACCGGACGAATGCCGGGGAGTTCGGCGCAGCGTTGGTACAGTGCCAGGGTTTTATCAGGCGCAATGCCCGTCCGGTTCATGCCCAGATTCAGATCGATAAACACTGGCACGACTAAACCTGCAGCCGCGAATGCCGTTGCCTGTTCATACGCGGCATCGGGATGGTCGGTGAGGCAGGAATATATTGTACCTGGATACTGTTGTACCAACTGGATGAAACGCTGCAACTTGGGACCGATCGGCTGATAAGCCAGCAAAACATCTTTTGCGCCGCATTGGCCCAGCATTTCGGCTTCAGCAATGGTGGCGCATTTGAATTTGTGAATCCCTTCCCCTATCATCATCCTTGTGGCATCAGGCGATTTATTAGTTTTGACGTGGGGCCGCAGCCGGGACACATCATCCAGCATCGCTATGGCCAGCCGGATATTTTGCAAGACGCGACCGGGGAAAATTACGAGCGCGGGGGAATCTATTTTGTGGATAGTATCTATTGAAAGCATATTGTTGTTTTGCATAGAAACGTTGTTGAAATAAAGGTACAATTTAACCGGCCTTATTCCAACAACGTTCCTTTACTGCCTGCCTTAAGCAACGTGTCACCAATAACTTTCCATAGGTTGGGGTTTGTTTTGCCCGGCAGCTACATTATCTAAATGGTTATATAGCAGCACTATACGCCCATTTAGAAGCCTTGCTGCTAGCCAAAACAAACCCCAACCTATGGAAAGTTATTGGTGACACGTTGCTAAATCTTCACCACCTTCCCGATCCAAACCTTCCGCTCGGTCAAGGCCTGAACCGTATAAACGCCATCAGGCCATGCACTGATATCAATCAGTTCGGTAATCGGCATCAGGCGGCTTAATACTAAACGGCCGTCGTTGCTGAATATATTGATCGTATAAGTTGCCTCTTTTTCTCCGGCATCAATCGTAAGAGTTATCGCAGTGCGAGCGGGATTGGGCGCAATTTGGAGTAGTCCGGCCGCCCCTTCGAAGGCAACGCTTTTCACATCGGAATATACGAAATGACCATCTATATCTTCCTGGCGCAACCGGTAATAGTAAATATTGCCCGGAAGCACGGTGGGGTCGGTAAACAGGTAGTGGTTTTTAGATTGAATTTTAGTCACCGCAGGCACAAAACCCACCCGTTGAAAATCAAAATCACTGCCGGTGCTGCGTTCCACATAAAAACCCCTGTTGTTGCGCTCTGTGGCAGTTTCCCAATTCAGTGCAACGGTATTTTGTTGTTTTACAGCGCTAAATGATACGAGTTCTACCGGCAGCAGTTGTTGGTTCAGACATATTTCGACAGACCAGGATTGCAGTGAACCGCCATTACCTGCCACATTGTCTACGATCTGCAACTGCCAGGTACCTACCGGAGCCTGTCCGTTGAAAGCAGCCATTGTCTCGTTCGACTGATAGGTCAATCCTGTCGTAGGAGGACAAGGAATCGCACCATAGGTATTAGAAGCATTGTCGTCGAATTTAAGATTGACATTATCATTATCCAGGCACAGACCGGCGAACAAGGATCGTACGGTATTCGCTGGTGATTTCAGCGATACCACCAATTCGCGGTCGAAAGTATGCAGGATATTTAAATCCGTCACATTTACATCGGTAATAGTGCCCGTGGTACTGCCGCCAATAACAATATTGGAAGTG
>JBILHQ010000198.1:0-11730 GCA_044350415.1 Saprospiraceae bacterium
CTGCGGGAGTGGCGCGTTTGATACCGCTGGTGTTATCCCTTGGTATTTTTATCACGAGTTTTGGCTCGGCCTATTACCATTGGGCCCCATCGAATGACACCCTTTTGTGGGATCGACTCCCGATGACGCTGATGTTCATGTCGCTCTTTTCCCTACTGATTTATGATTTTATGGGACCCAAGGCAGGGACAGTTGCTTTTTGGTTGGCCGTTCCGATTGGAATAGCCAGTGTATTGTACTGGCATTTCACGGAAGCGGCAGGACACGGTGACCTTCGGCCATATGGATTGGTGCAATTTTTCCCGATGCTGGTAGCGCCTGTATTAGTGTTTGCTTCGGGAAAAAAAGTGGCTTATGGCCGGTATTTATTGTATATTATCGGTTGGTATGCGGCAGCAAAAATTTGTGAACATTCAGACAAAGCCATTTTTGAAACCGTTGGCTTTTGGAGCGGACATACCTTCAAACACTTTTTGGGAGCGATCGGATTGGTTTATGCGATGAAATTGCTGGATGGGTGGTGGCCAGAAGATCAAATGCCTTCGTCCACCAAATACAACACGGAAATATAATTTTCCTTCACTGCTGCTGACAGCGCCATTTCGCAAGTTTTGGTGGAGGAATAATAACCAGTGTATTGTTTTTGCTGCACTTCTGTTGCTTCGGGTAAGGTAGCGGCGGCGGTAAGTTCGGGAATTAAAAAGCCACGATCACCAGCCATACCACAACAACCTGCATGCACCGGCACAGTGACCTCCTCGGCAAATGCCCGGGCGATGCGGAGGAATTGTTCTTGTGTACCCATTTTTTGGACGGAGCAAACAGGATGCAGCACGATATGTCCTTGTTTTTGCTTTACCTGGACTTTCGGAAGGACCATTTGGTAAAGAAATTCCACACTGTCGAGGATGCGCAATTGGTCGAATTGTTGTTGTTGTTCCGGCGGAAGCAACGGCCGCAAATGGTGGAGCGTATAAGCGCAGGAACTCACATCGATCACAATCGGCAATTGCCCTTCGCGACTGGCTTCCCACAATTGGTCGATGATTTTCAGGGCAGTGAACTGGTAGGCGGCGCTGAATCCTTTGGAGGAAAATACCTGACTGCAACAGGTGCCGGCAATGTTTTTAGGAATAACTACTGCAATACCAGTTTTTTGGCAAATACTCATGAAGGCTTCCATAATGTTTTTTTTCTTGCCTTCGTAGGTGCCGAGCATCCTGGAAATACAGCTGGGGAAGTATACTACAGCCCCTTCAGCAGCTGGGGGGTTGGGGTGAGCTAGTATCGCCAGATTGGGCGGGTAACTCAGTTGTTGGGTCCATAAGGGCATGCCGGGGATGATTTTTTGTAATAGTCCAGTTACCCGGGGCATGGCATTTTTTCCGAGGATCTTATTGACGAAAAAACCCGTTTTTAAGGCAGCCCGGGCCATTTCTTCCACACTGGCGAAATGTTTGGCGACCTGCAATGCAACTTTATTGGCAGTGGGGGAGTGGTGCTCTCTTCTTAACCTTTTGACAAGATCGCCCGTATTGATATCCACCGGACAAGCCGTGGCGCAAAGGCCGTCTACGGCACAGGTGTCGAGCCCATCGTATTGGTATTGTTCCAGGAGCAGCTTGTAATTCGCCGTATCTCCAGCGGCCAATAAACTTTTCAACGCACGCCGCACCACAATACGCCTTCGCGGCGTGGCGGTAATATCGCGGCTCGGACATTTGTGTTCGCAAAACCCGCATTCGATACATTTATCGACTTCTTCTTCGACGGCGGGCAGTGATTTCAGGTTTTTCAGGTGGGCATTGCGGTCGCTGTTGATGATGACACCGGGATTCAACAGGCCATGCGGATCAACCGTTTTTTTAAGTCTTTCCATGATGGCGTATGCTTCGCCGCCCCATTCTGTTTCCACAAAAGGGGCCATATTCCGTCCGGTGCCGTGTTCGGCTTTTAAAGTCCCGTTGTATTTGTCTACGACCAAGGCTACGACATCGCGCATCAGCAAATCGTATCGGGTGATTTCTTCCGGCGAATTAAAGGATTGGGTAATGACAAAATGGATATTCCCGTCTTTGGCATGTCCAAAAATAATCCCGTTGGGGTAATTGAATTTCAAAAAAAGCGCCTGTATATCGGTAATCGCATCGCCCAATTGCGCTACCGGGAAAGCGATATCTTCCAAAATAACCGTCTCGCCACTCGCCCGAACAGCCCCTACCGCTGGAAAAAGCCCTTTTCTCACATTCCATAAAAATGCCTGTTCGGTAGGGTTTTCTGTGAATTCCGGCGGGACAAGCAGTGCCAGTTGTTCGGTGTTTTGCATGAATTGCCCCACCTTTTCCCAAAGAGCTGCTGTAGTATTTTCCTGAAATTCCACGAGTAAGGCCGCTGCGCCATTGGGCAATGTTTTGACGATGGCGGGCATTCCCTTGTTGTTTTCCACCGCCCGCAAAGACGCCCTGTCCATCAATTCTACCATGACCGCTCCGGCGCTGGTGAGTGGTGCAATGGCCTGACAGGCATCGTAAATAGTGGGAAAATAGAGGAGTGCAGTGGATTTACAGGAATAATCGGGGACGGTTTTTAAAACGGCCTCAGCAATAAAAGCCAGGGTGCCCTCGGCGCCAATTAACAGGTGTGCGAGGATGTCGAGCGGGTGATCGTGGTCGATAAAGGCGTTTAATGAATAACCGACCGTATTTTTAGTTTGGTATTTCCGGCGGATTTTATCGTGGAGGGAAGGGTTGTTGGCGATTTGAATTTTGATGTCTTTTAACGTTTTAAACAAATCGCTGCATGCTGTTTCAAAGCGTTGGTAGTCAGTTGATTGTTCGGTATTAAATGATTGTCCGTTGGGTAAAATAAAGCGGAGGTAGCGGGTGGTGTGGTACGAATTGAGCGGCACACCGCAGCACATGCCACTGGCGTTATTGGACAAAATGCCGCCCATCATAGCCGCACTGATACTCGCCGGATCGGGCCCGATTTTGCGTTGGTATTTTTTCAAATGCGCATTGACCATGCCGCCGGTAATGCCGGGTTGCACGCGCACCTGTTCGCCCGATTGCTCCACCTGAATCCTGTTCCAGTGCTGGCTGAGATCGACTAAAATACCATCAGTGATCGATTGTCCGGAGAGACTGGTGCCACCTGCCCGGAATACGAGCGGAATACGGTGTTCCTGTGAAAATTGGAATAAAGCAGATATTGCTGCTTCATCAACGGGTTGTACGACGGCTTTGGGAACTAAATGATAAAATCCGGCATCGGAAGCGAAAGAGACCAGGTCGAGGTATTTGGACCGGATGCGGGATTCGGGGAGGAGTGCTTTAAGTGCCTCGGGTATGTTCATACAAAATTAGAATATGCCCAAAGGTAGGGAAGGATTTACGATTGATTCGATTTACGATTTACGATTAATACAAGATCCCTGCTTTATCTGCTTATCATGTAGTAAGCCAGGATCTTGTAAAAATCGTAAATCGAATCAACCGTAAATCGTAAAAATTCTATCTCACAACCGTCACATCTCCTGTCAGCAACACCTTTTCTCCATCCACGAGCAGTACTTCTGCCTGCCAGACAAATACAGCGGGTTGTACCTGTTCGCCCCTGTGGTCGCCTTTCCAGCCAGCGGATACATCGTTGGGCTGGATTTCGCGGTTTTCAAAGACCATGGCACCCCAGCGGTCGTATACCTGCAACAGGCTGATCTCTTTGATGGATTCGTCGCTGGAAAAAATCAGGAAGGTACTGTTGTTGGGATCCAGTGGATCAATCACGTTAGGGGCGTAGATATGAATTCTCCGGTCCACTTCGATGGTGGTGCGGGATACGGATTTACAACCTTCCGGTGTGATGATCGTGACTTCGTATTTGGTAGTAATAAACGGCTGCGCCACAGGATTCAATAATTCAGGAATACTGTTGCCGGTAAAAGTAAGTCCGTCTAAAGGCGACCAGATGACTGTATCAATCATATTAAGCGGGAACTGTGGGGGCACATGTGCGTGCAATTCCTGGTTCTCACCCAAAAAGATTTTAAACTGCGGAGGCAACATGATCAGCGGCTTCGGTGGTTCCGGCACGTCAATCGGCTGCATAATTTTACAGCCATTAGCATCCCGAACGACTAAATCATACCCACCGGGCTGGAGATTGCCGATTTCCTGTGCCGGGAAAAAGGACTGTCCGCCATTGATGGAATACTGGAATGGCCCTACACCACCGTTGATCTGGTCTACCATCAAGATGCCCGGTGTGCCGTTACAGAGCGGCGGGTGGAGCATGAATTGCAGGCCGGTCGGTACATTCAGTTCCCGCAATACGGGAAGTTGGCCGTTGGTGGTGCAACCATTGATAGTGGAAGTAACGGTGATGGCATAAAGTCCGGGTTCATTCACTACCGGTGCAGGTGTATTGGCGCCGGAAACAATGTTGCCATTGGTGGTTGACCAGGACAAAGTGGTTTGTGGCGGTACAAGACTACCCAGCGTCAATTGCTCCACCGTACAGGTCAATATGCCCGACGGCAGCAATTGTAAAGTGGGCGGTACAATGTTTTGTGCGACCGTCACCGGGAGCGTTGTGGTACAGCCATTCACCGTATTTTCGATGGTTAAGGTGTATTGGCCTGGTTGGTTCACGGTTGGGTGGAGGGTATTGGCACCGGAAACAATATTGCCATTGCTGGTGGTCCACTGGAAAGTGGGTGCTGTTCCCAGACTGTTGCCGGTTGCATTCAACGGAACATTTGGGATGCTACAGGTCAACAGGGCCGGTGGCGGGATATTGGCTACCGGAGGGGTGATATTCTGCGTAATGACCACATTGTCCGTTTGTGTACAGCCATTTTGGGTATTGGAAATGGACAATACATAAGTGCCCGGTGCGCCGATTTGGGGCGTTAAGGTGTTAATGCCGCCATTGATTTGTCCCGTAATGGTCGACCAGGTATAGGTAAAGCCCGGTCCCTGACTGGAACCATTTCCATTCAGATCAAGGGTCGTGTTATTACAATCTAAAATGGCAGTTTGGCCTGCTTCCGCCACCGGTGGCACGATGTTTTGCGGCACCATAACCATCGCAGTTTCGGTACATCCATTATCGCTGTTGGTAATGACTAAATTGTAAGTACCAGGTTGGTTAACAACGGGTTGTGCCGGATTAGCCAATGAAACAATATTGCCGTTGGTGGTCGTCCAGGAATAATTAAAGTTATTTCCGGTACTCGACCCCGCTGTATTGATGGTCGCCTGCATGCTGGTGCAGGTAAGCGTTGATGGCGGAGCAATGACTGCCACTGGCTGATTCAAATCATTATTGACTGTCATCTGATCTGCTCCGGTACAACCGTTGGAAATATCTGTAACCGTTACCACATAAGTGCCGATTGCGCCGATGGTTGGTGTGGCCGTTCCGGCACCACTGATGATCTGACCATCTGCACTCGACCAGGCATAGCTGATATTGGGCGAGGAAGAGGCAACAATCAGCGCGTTCAATGGCAGGCTGGAAATCGTGCAGGTCAGTATTTTATCGGGTCCGGCATTGACTTGTGGCGCAACAATATTTTCAGAGACGATGACACTCGACACAGCACTGCAATTATTGGTGTTGTTCACTACTGTAAGCACATAAGTCCCCGGCGCATCAATGAGGGGCGTAAGGGAAGTGCCGCCATTAACGATATTCCCTGTGGCAGTCGACCAGGTATAGGCTAATCCTGTGGAAGAACCTGCGCCATTGAGACTGGCAGCAGTAACAGTGCAAGTCAGTGTTTGTGGCGCTCCTGCGATTGCGACCGGCACATCCGCACTTTGGGTGATCAAAACCTGATCTGTACTGGTACAACCGTTAATAGTATTGGTTACCAAAAGGTTGTAATTGCCGGCTGCATTAATTAATGGCGTGAGGGTAGTGGGGCCACCAAGGAAATTACCCCCTGAAGTGGTCCATTGATAAGTAAAATTTGGACCTGTACTGCCACTTCCTGCAAGGCTGATGATATTTTGTACGCAGTTCAATTCGGCGGTATTACCAGCCTCTGCCATTGGCGGTACAAAATCGGTGGTGACCACTAAATTATCGACCTCTGTACAGCCATTTTGATTGGCGGTAATGATTAACTGATACGTGCCGGGGGCATTAATGGTGGCCGTTGGGCCATTGGTGGGCGAAGTGAAATTACCTCCAATGGTAGTCCATTGCAGGGTAAATGCCGGTCCCGAAGGATTGGTGGCATCCCCGATATTTCCTGCAAGATTTTTACAGTTGAGTAATACATCCGGCCCAGCTGTAGCGGTGGGTGCCGAAATGTTTTGAAGGACTTCCACTTGTTCTGTTCGGGTACAGCCGTTGGTCGTATTGCTGACCAGCAGGTTATAAACGCCCGGTTGATTGACATTGATTTGTGGCGTTCCTTGTCCGGAGAGAATACCTGTACCTGTCCAGGAATATGTAAATCCGGGACCTTGTGAAGATGCGGAGCCGTTTACTGATGCCTGTGTAGTAATACAAGTCAGAATAACGGGTGGTGCAATGGCAGCCACAGGCAGTGCAAAATCACCCTGTACCTCCGCAGATGCAGTTGCCGTACAACCATTGGTTTGGTTGGTCACCAGCAATTGATAAATGCCTTGCTGGTCGACCACTGGCGTCAAAGTATTGTTGCCACTAATGATATTGCCGGTAGCAGAGGTCCATAAATAGGTAATATCCGGCCCGGCAGCAGAGGCTGACCCGTTGAGCGTACTGATCAGGTTAAAACAGTTGATGATGGCATCCGGCCCGGCCACAGCGGCTGGCGGGAGTATATCGGCGTTGACAATTACAGTAACGGTGGCCGTACAACTGTTGGCGGTATTAACCAATAGTAAGTTGTACGTTCCCGGATCAGTCACCACGGGCATCAGGGTGTTTTCGCCACTTTGGATGGTACCGTTCGGCGTGGTCCAGGTGTAAGTATATCCCGCACCTGAAGAAGATGCCGAAGCATCAATGGTGATATCGGAAACAATACAATTCAGCAGGGGTGGGGGAGCAGCCACTGCAACAGGAAGTACCGTGCTTGACGTAACCGTGATACTGGAAGTGGCGGTACACCCGGTTTTGGTATTGGTTACCAATAATTGGTAAGTACCAATGCCGGCTGCGGTCACCGTATTGCCATTGTTAGCGCCACTGATGGAGCCGTTGGCAGTGGACCAGAGGTAACTGTAATTAGATCCGGTACTGCTACCTGTACCATCTAAGGTGGTGGAATTGACAATACAGGAAAGTATGCCCGGTGTTGCGATTTGGGCCACAGGCGGCGCGATATCCAGGTCGATGGTAACGCTGGAAATAGCCGAGCATCCGATGGATGTATCATTCACGGTTAACACATAAATACCGGGTTCATTGACCAATGGGTTCCAGGTGTTTTGTCCGGCAATAATATTCCCATCCACGGTGGTCCAAACTGGTACATAATTGGGATTGGAAGGCGGAACTCCCACGCCGATGGTGAGATTGGGCACATCGCAGGTAAGGGTATCGGGCAAACCAGCATTGGCAACGGGCACCATGGTGTTTTGATCGACCATGACGGTGGCGCTGCTGGTACAGCCATTGGTGGCGTTGAGCAGTGTCAGGGTATAGGTTCCTGCGCCATTGATAAGCGGCGTCAGGGAGTTTTGCCCTGAAATGATATTGCCGCCAAGGGTGGTCCAGGTCGGCACAAAATTGGAGCCACTGGAAGACGCCCCGGCATCGAGGGAGAGTGCTGTGTTGGTACAAGTTAATTGCCCGGGTGGCGAAATGGCAGTCACAGGGGGCAAAGCCGTGCTGATACTGATACTGGTCGTCGCCGGACAAATATTCGGGCCACTTACCGTGACGGTATAAGTACCTGCATTAGAGGTGGTGATAGAGGAGGTGCTTTGGCCAGACGACCAGGTATATTGCGGGAAATTGCCCCCAGTTACAGCGATAGTAGTGCTTCCTCCCAGGCAGAGTGGGGGGGCGGTGGTTTGAATGACAGGGGGGTACAAGGGGCCAATAATAAAGTTAGCGGTATCAGAACAACCGAAATTATTGGTTACTGTAACGGTATAACTCCCCGCCATATTCACAATATTATTATTGGTGTTTACGCCATTGGACCAGGCCACGCTCAAAAAAGCGCCCAATACCCGAAGGGTATCCAATTGCCCCGGACAAATGGCAGGTTTTGTGGCCGATAATATAACAGATTGAACTGCGCCATTTTGTACACCGATTAATGAATTACCTGTACAGCCGTTTGCATTGGTTACGGTTACTTCATATAATCCGGGTTCAGTAATCAATAGTGGGTTGCCTGTATCGCCGGTGCTCCAAGCATACGAGACAAAAGGTTGCGTAACGGTGACATAAGAGGAATCACCTTCCGGACAAATAAAAGGTGGCGTAGCTAATTGCGGCACAAATGGCGGAAAAAATGGCAGATTAATCTGGTCAGCAAAGGGACATCCATACGCATCATGAACAATCAGTGAATAATTCCCGGGTTGGTCTATGGTAATAGGTGTAAGTGGATTGTTGGCAGGTGTCCAGGTGTAATCATCGAAATTATACCCCTGGGTGTTGACATTGAGCTCCACGCCTTGTTGCCCGGCACAGATGCCCGGAGGGCCGGTGATATCAATTTGGCCTAAAAAAAAAGTTTCACTGTAAGTTACCTGCGTTACAACATGGTCACAGGTAAATCCCGTTGGGTCCCACGACCAGGTTCCTGGTGGGGTCACGATGATTTGGTGCGCATTTTGTCCGGTTGACCACGGTGCAGTAATATTTTCACTGGCACCCGTGAATAAAAAATCCTGGTGTGCTGAAAGGGTAAGCGTATGTGCGGTGCAATTTATCTTGACATGCGTGGTACAGCGCGCATGGCCATCAACGCCCATCATTGCCGCCGAATCCGGATCAGTGGTATTTTCAGGAAAATCATGCGCAGTGGCAAAGGCTAATAATGGAAATAAAAAAGAAAAAAGCGTAATGTATAATTTTGCCATAAGGATGTGTTTAATTGTCAAAATACTGGCCAATGCTACCCCTCCAAAACCCTCAATGGTCCGCAAATCATCAGATCATCGTGCCGCAGTTTACGGTAGACTTCTTGTGGCAGCAATTGGTTTTCTGTCATTCGTTCCCGCAGTGTTGCTAACGCTGTAATCAGACACCGGTCGGAAGTGTCGAAAAGCGGTTCGTAAAACAGGTAATTGCTGAACATAGTGGAAATCTGGCGACTCACCGCATTATCCTCCCAATAGCCATCTTTCCAGGCATCGCGTTTATATTTCTTCCGGGAATGACATCCCGTGAGTACATACCCAATGCCCACACCGTATTGTTTGTGTTCCGTGAATTGCAGGGTAAATGTAAAACCGGCGTAGTCGATTCGGGGGGGGAGTAAAATAAATTGTTCGGCTACAGTCATACGAAACGCTTTTGGATTCGCAAGGTAAAAAGAATTTCCATTTCAGCTATCCTATCTTTGCCGAAAATTGGAGAGGTGAACCGAATTTTATTCCTGGCCGCATGGTTGGTGCTTGGCAATGCCCCTGTTTTGGGCCAAACCCTCGAAGAAAAAGCTGTCGCTGTGCAACAGGCCAATGCACAACTCAATTAACAACAATCGGCCAACAATACCGCACTCGAAGCCATTAAATTTGAAATGATCCACCGCGATCTGGAGACCGTGGGGCTGCCTTCCATGTTGCCCGGCAGCAAAGTGGTGTGGCACAGTGCCTGGTGCCTGGAATATTCGGAGCAGCATGAACAAGCCCGTTGGGTAGCCCATATTATCACTTCCGATATCACTACCGGCGTGGTGTCTCGCACCAATGATTTTCGCCCCGATCCCGATATTTCAACCGGAAGCGCTGTCGAAGCCGATTATTTATTAAAGTATTTACACAATAGTTCGTGTATTTTTCATGCTGCCCATTGGGCATAACAAGTTGAGAATAAGAGTTCTTTAATTTTGGAATTGTTTTTTGTGAGGGTTGGGTCAAGTCCCAAGGCGCACGAAAATCGTTCGACCAAAGCCAGGTTGTGATAATACATTTTTAATTCGGCCATTGAAAACGGTCCTCTTTCTTCTTTTGCGATGGGCAACCAGTGCGTCACTTTAGCTACTGATAAAGCGGTCAAAGCCAGGTTAGCGTGATTTTCAATTTTAGGTGGGTTAGTACTTTGGCAGTGGGTTATGCCAAGGAACTGTTTGGCATCCCGAAAAAGGAATTCGATTTGAAAACGGATGCCGTATCGCTCCAATATCCAGTCCCATGCCTTATCTCGTTGCGTGCAGAAATACAATTTCCTACGCTGTAAACTTCCGTCTGCTTTGAGATATTCGACGGCCACTAATCGAATAATCCTGCCCAGGCACTTCACCCAAACCTCCGCACACCACACGCGTTTTTCTTTATCTTCATAAACGACAGGTAATAGGTTTTCAGCAATGGCATCCCACTTTATTTTTGCCCATTTTACCGCAGGACGACCTCTGCGTTTTTTGCCTGTAAAATGGCTTTATCTACCTCTTTATCTGTCATTTATGAGAAGTTTTTTCCTGCTTTGTTTGTTGTCGGATTGGTTGTTTGAATAGACATAATATTTATTTTTGTTTGGTAAGTTTAATTTGTGCGATATCAAATCCGTTCTCTTTAATTGTCGAAATGATTTGCTGGTACGTCGTATCGTTCATTTTACTCGTTCTGGAAAGTATCCACAAGTATTTTCTATTGGGATGGCCAACTACTGCATAGCTGTAATCATCTGCCAAATCAATGATCCAGTATTTTCCCCTGAATGGCCAAAAGAATTGTACTTTCAGTTTTGCGTTGCCACTGTTTTCTACCACGAATGCGTTGCCTTTGATGTAGGATTGCTTTCCGGTGATGCTGTCTTTGTTACATCTGTTTTCAACAATTACATAGCCCCTGTCTGTCAGGGTGTATTCAGCGGTGGTGCAGTAGCAATCTTTTTGGAACCGCTGCGGAAATGATGCAATTTCATACCACTTGCCTGCATATTTTTTTAAATTAACAGAAGGAACGGTTGTAAGTGTTTGCGACATGGAAACTACCGTGTATAAGGAGAAGATAAAGGTTGAAATAAAATGCGATTTTTTCATGATGTAATAAAATGGTGACAGATGAATTCCGGCCGGCCGGTTCCAGTCAGATAATTTATGGCATTTTTCGCAGTTTCTTTTCGGATATGTTGAGGCTTTACCCTCCATCACTTTTTGGACTGCATTATTTTTCATGGGGAATGGTTTTTCACGACAGTGTAAAGATCAGGCTTATCAAGACTTAATACCTTGCACAATTAGTGATAAGAGTTACATAATTCACATTTTACTTATGTCAGGGAACCTGTCGAAGCAGCCATATTCTTTAAAACCAACATTTTCAGCTATCCATCATTAAACAACCTCTTTTTCATGCGATTTTTTGAAAAAAATCAAAAAAAAAATTGGTAATTTAAAAATTGCCCTACCTTAGCTATGTTTAAACATACCAACGAATGCATATTAAAATTGATACGGAGAGCAAAGCGCCTTTGCACAGCAAAGTGGAGAAGATGATGCGGGATCTGATTGTGCATCCGGATTACCGAAACGGGGAGTTTTTGCCAAAGGAAGTGGACATTGCTGAAAAGCTTGGTGTGGCGCGCAATACTGTCCGGCATGCCATC
>JBILHQ010000199.1:0-11699 GCA_044350415.1 Saprospiraceae bacterium
CAATTATTTTAATAATTCCCCAGGTGTAATAATCTTCGATGCCGCAGAAAATACAATAATAGATGGCAATGTATTTTTTGATTCAATTCGCATAGGCCTGAGATCAAAAATCCTTCAATTTTCAGGCAATCAATTTATAGGAGGCAAAAAACATATTTTTGTGAGTGGCGATCAGCCTAATCGCAAAACATATTTTTTTAATAATTTGATCATAAATAGTGCCAGTCCTGATAAATACACTTCCTGGAGAGACAATGTATTAAACCTAGGCTTTTACAACCCTGCATCTCAGGATACTGTTTTTTTTCTCAATAATATAATTATGAACACTTATTTCCGCACCCCCAGCCTCTTCCCGCCCCCCATCTCCAACCTGAAAATTTACGCCCAAAACAATATTTTTTCAAATAACTACAATGCAGAAACAGGCGAAAAATGCTTGCCGTTCTGGCATGATCTTGATCAGTTAGATTTTGATTACAACCTGACGGACTTCGATTGCAGCACACTTTCCGGCCTCGAAGTACTTTGTGGCGACCATAACCTCATCGCAACAACATCACCCTTCGTCGATACATCTTTGGGCGATTACCATTTGTTGCCCTGCGCGCAGGGAATAAATGGCGGCTCGCCTCTTTTCTTTGCCTTAGCAGGGGTTCAAAAAGACCTCCAGGGTGACGATCGCATACAGGGTACCGCTCCGGATATAGGTCCTTATGAGCATAAAGCATCGGTAATTAACGGTGTATTCAACACTTCTATATCCTGTGGCGGAAGTCCTACGGGCAGTTTTTCTGTTCAGATTGGTGGTGGATGCCCACCCTATTCCATTGCCTGGAATGGCCCTGGCAATAGTTCCGGTAATCAAACTGATCAATTGGTGGCTGGGCAATACTTGGTTACAGTGAGTGATTCACGTGAAAATATATTAACAGATATGATAACTATCGGTGCCAGCGATACACTTCTGATACCCACATCGTTTATCGTAGATGCTGGCGGCAGTGGAATAGCAAATGGGGCTATTGTAATTGTTCCGGAAGGAGGTCAATCTCCGTATTCCGCGCTCTGGAGCGATGGCGGCACTGGTCTGGAACGGACGCATATTTTGCCAGGTGTCTATACCGTTACAGTTACCGACATACAGGGTTGTACTGCAAACGGCACTTTCAATGTTGGTACCGTTTCAGCGAATGATATCGGAGGAATCGCTCTGCCAAAAGTCTGGCCCAATCCGGCAAATGATGTTTTATATATCAATGGAAACGCCATTGTAGCGGTGAGTTTGTGTGACGCCACAGGAAGAAGGGTGATGGAACACAATGGAGGGAACAGCCCGCTGTTTATTCTACATACGGAGGTTTTGAGTCCTGGTGTGTATTTCCTCAACATGACTGTGGAAAACCAAAGGATTTACAGGGCAAAGGTAATTATTAGCAGATAGTCGGAATGCGCAAGTAAAGCAAACTTCCGGCGCGAATATTTACCGATAAGTAACGTATCATAAACCTTAGGCTTACTTCTGTATTTTTTGCTAATTTTGCCCTGAAAATTACAATAAGATATGAAGGTATTTCATGCAGTTTTGGTAGTCGTACTCGCACTTTCCGGGGCGATTGCCAATCGTTTAGCCGCCCAATCCACAGCATTTGTAGTCGGCGGTGGTTCCTCTATTGGTACCCAGCGGTGGGGCAATTCCTTCCAGCGGCAGCCATTATTTGCCTGGCATGGGACATTGGCAATTGAGACGGTGAATAATGACGACGACCGGTCTTCGCTGTTTGTACAGCTGGGATACCACCAAAAGGGCAGCGCGGTGCGGTTTTGGAACATCCAGAGCGGCGGCAATTATTTTCAGGCTACTGAAAAATTTAAATTCAATAACCTGTCATTGATTTTGGGGGCGAAGCAAAAAAAACCATTGGGCAGCGGCCAATCCAAATACTTTTACTTTGGCGGTATTCGCGCCGATTACACGGTAAGCACCAATCTGGGCGAACTGCAAGCACAAAATCAGCTGAACAGCAATCCTTATGCTTACGCAATTTACCCTTTTGAAGGGTTTGTTAAAAAATTCGTCGGTGGAGTGTCCGTTGGAGGAGGGGTTCAGCTTCCTTTAACCGAACTGATTGGAGCGGAGCTCAAAGTCTCCCTGCATCCTGATTTTACGTACCAGTACAACCAGCCCCCTATTCCGAACGTCATCGTATATGACCCCACCCGTCCGGGCCAGAGCGTTACCATTGAACAACGTCAAATTCGCAATACGACCCTGGAGATTTCGCTTTGTTTGCGTTTTTTACGGAAAGTAGTATACGAATAATGAAAATACTGATCGCCATTGTGCTTTTATCGGCCCTGGCATTTTTGCCCGCCTTTACTTCGCGCCCCGACCCCATCGACACCACCGAACTGGGCGCACTCCTGTTCAGTGACCCGATACTCTCCTCCGACCGCACGGTGAGTTGTGCCTCCTGTCATATTCCGGCTTTTGCATTTTCTGATACATCCGCGTTCAGTAAGGGCGTTGGTGGGCAGTTGGGCAGCCGCAACACACCAGGCATCACCAACATGAGTGCCCGGGAGCATTTTTTCTGGGACGGGCGGGCAGCCACCTTGGAGCAGCAAGTCATTGGTCCTATAGAAAATCCGGTGGAAATGAACCTGCCATTGCCGATGGCTATTGAAAGATTGAAAAACCACCCGGAATACTTGCGTTATTTCAAGTACTTTTACGGCCATGCGCCGGATACCGCCTCATTGACCAATGCATTGGCAGCATTTATGCGCACACTGGAAACATCAGATACGCCATTTGATGACTGGATGCAGGGCAACAAATTGGCCATGAGTACATCGGCAGTACGTGGCCGTCAGGTTTTTATGAAAAAAGGAAAATGCTTCGATTGTCATTTCAGTCCCGACTTTACAGGTGATGAGTTTCGGAACATCGGACTTTACGACGGTGAAAAGTTAAATGACACCGGAAGACATGCTGTCACCCAAAAAGAGGCTGATAAGGGTAAATTTAAAGTCCCTGGTCTGCGCAATGTAGCATTGACTGCACCATACATGCACAATGGCCAATTTAAAACCCTGAAAGAGGTCATTGATTACTACGACCAGCCCGATCAGTTCGGTATCCACAGCATCGGACGCGACACCTTGTTGCAACGGCCGCTGGGGCTTACAGCAGCAGAAAAGACAGATCTGGAGGCCTTTATGGAAGCCCTGACGGATCGTCGGTTTAAATAGGATGCTAACAAACATACTTGCCACATTACCCGGACTGGTGATTTGTTACGCCATGTTCAGGGCCGACAAATACGATCGCGAGCCATTGGCTCCCCTGGTATTGACATTTTTGGCAGGAGCGGCCATTACAATACCCGCAATATGGCTGGAGCGATGGGTTATGTATGCTTATGACATGGCAGAACACCGCAGCCTTGGTGAGTCCTTTATGCTGGCATTTGGAGTGGTGTCCATGTGGGAAGAGGGATTGAAACTCCTAATATTGTTGCTCGTTTTTCCCCGAAAATTTTTTAATGAGCCCATAGACGGTATTGTCTATGCGGTGATGATAGGAATGGGTTTTGCCACCCTTGAAAACATTGCCTATTTAGAGCGTTTTGGACCGCAATCGTTGCTGGTGAGGGCATTTACAGCCATACCGGCCCATTTGGTATTTGCCATTGTCCAGGGATATTTTATTGGGAAAGCAAAATTTGCAGTAACGAGGCACGACCGCAACCGGTTAATTGCAAATGGTTTTTTCATTGCCTTCTTTTTGCACGGCGTATACGATCTGCTAATTTTTCAGGACCGGTGGCAGTGGTTATTTATGCTGGCCACGTCAAGCATTTATTTATGCTTATTTTATGCAGGCGATCTTATTAGGGAACATTTAGAAAATTCGCCATTTCGGGGAAAGACATAAAAAAAGCCAATCAGTATGGAGACTGATTGACTTTTATCTTGTTGGGTCACAAGGACTCGAACCCTGAAAAACAGTACCAAAAACTGCTGTGTTACCATTACACCATGACCCAGAACCAACTGCCTTTCTTCAAAAGCGCTGCAAAATTACAGGTCTTTTGTTTTCTGCACAAATTTTTCTTGAAAAAAATTAAAAAAAGATCTTCACAAGGTTGTTTTAAGGCATAAAAATAGGACATTACTGGTCAAAAACAGCCATACAAACAATTGGTTATCAATAACTTGTTTACATTAAAGCTGCTCCAACATTTTTTTTGCATCTATCTTGCGTTGTTCATCGCGGGTATTCTCCAGAAAGCGCTCCACTGCTTTTCTGGCTACAGGCCTTAAACCAGCACTTTGTTTGGCCAATTGCACAAATGCCAGTGATTGATACCAGTAAAGATCCTCTCCGTAAGCTTCAATATTGTCAATTTTGGCCAGGCACTGTAATGCCTCACCCGGTTCCTCCCGTTTGAGGTTCACAATCCCCAGTGCAAACAAGGCATCTGATCGGCAACCTGGCAAGTCCTCATTGTCCAACATGTTCATAAGCGGGACCATAGCCTGATCATATTCCTTTTTGGCGTAAAAGGCATCAGCCTCTTTCAACAGTACTTCACAAGCATCCGGACGAACAATACCGGAGGTATCGTGGAGAAACCTGTGGTTGATATCAGCCAGCAGACTTTCCGGCGGCTCAAAATTATCATTAAATATTTCTGCTGCCGGCTTTGGTTGGTTGATCCAGGCATAAACCAAGTATCCGAGTGTAGCCAGCAGTAAAAACAGAAACACATATTTGGCAATCTGGTTACCCGAAGAACGGTCCTGACCATCAATGGTTAGTCCCCGGGATATATTTTGTTCATAGCGCCGCAGTTTTTCCCAAACCTGGTAATCATCTCTGCGCTTCAGTGCAGCTTCCCCCCATTCCGGCAAAGTAAAATCATGTGTCACCTGACTTCCTGCAGCACGCAAAAGAGTAACTAATTCACCCCGGCAAACAGAATCACCAATAGACAGGCTTAAAAGAGGGTCGATACAGCTTTTTCGCAATTTCCCCATCGCTTTCCAAACAAAAATATGTTTGCGGGTTTCGTTCAATGCGGTATCAGCCGGCAGCCACAAAGTTTCACTTAAAGTTTGCGGGACCTCCGCGACTGTGTCCGGATAATCAGTCGTTATATCAGCCGTTTCGAGGGGTTTAGCCAACGATTGATAATCAGAAACGACCGCCGTGTCTGCGGCAGGGGGAGCCGTTGGTTGGCGTTGCAATAACCAGGAGCGGTAGTGTGCTAAAGCGAGTTGTTGAAATGCTTCGTTGAAGGAAATATTCTCCGGAATTACACCCTGCAGCAACAATGGAGACAAATCGGCAGCTGCAGCCAGAAAGAAAGCATTGCCGTCGGCAGTGGAGCCTCCATTGGCAGCGATGGCCCGCAATATTTCAGGCCGCAGGTTCAGGAAAATGTATTGGAGAACAGATTCGTCGGATTTTAAAAAACCCTCGCTTAATTGTTGATCGGAATAAAGATGGTCGGTTTGTTGCACGTTATGCGTTTTGGTCAGAAAAAACTGTTGCAAATATAGGAGACTTGTTGCGGTGGAAGGACATCCGGCATGAATTAGATCTTTTTTGCCCGCTTTTTGACTTTTTTTAAGTCCGTAACATCCATCGAACAAAGGAATAAGATGCTATCACACAAATCCTGCAAAGTAAAATGCGCCCACCGCGTCAGTTCCGGGCGTACCAAAAATGAGGAGCCGAGACATTACTGCCACGGCTCCTGAAAACACCTAAAACCCTATTAACTATTCTTATAAAGACAATCTTTAACAGACTGCATATCTTTTATTTGAATTTATAACAGCACAGGCGGATTAATTGTTTAAACAATTAACATAAAAATTAAAAATAGTCTTAACAAAAAGCCGCTCCAGACGTATCCGGAGCGGCTGTAACAATCACCATTTTTACTTTTTTGCCTCACTTAATAATTTTACGCTATTGCAATGGTTTTCACTGCCGGCACCAGTTCCGGTTTTTTCAACAGTTCAACATATAAAATACCATTAGCCAATGTCGCGTTCACCTGATCAGTGTCGATCGTTTCCGGTAAACGGAACGAGCGTTCCAACTGCGTGAAAGCGAACTCCCGACGGCGGTAAACCGGGCCATTTTCATCTTGTTTCCCTTCTTTCTTTGCCGAAATGGTCAGCAAGTTTTTCTCCACTTTAATAGTAAAATCCGCTTTATTCAGCCCGGGAGCTGCCACTTCGAGCGTGAATCCTTTTTCTGTTTCAGCAATATTGACTGCCGGTTGCCGAACTGCCGAACTTTCAAAAACAGGGTTCAAAAAGAAATCACTAAAAATACTTTTGTAAGGGTTAGCGGATGGATGCTTTACGAGTGTCATATATTTTTAAATTTGATTGTTAAAGAATGTAATTTTAATAATGAAAGATATTTCTCTCCTTTCAATTGCTGTACCAATCGAAAAAGGAGCGCCAGAACATGAAAAAACGGCAAGTGTCAATGACAAAATGTCATTAATGTTGTAGAAAACTGACATTATGTCTTATTGTTCGATTTTGAAGGAAGGAAATGAGAATAATCGGGAAGATAGTAGCAGTTCTTAAAGCTACACAGCTGACCGCGTACCGTACTGAATATCGGTCAAAAATAAACCATCGGGCGGAACGCTCCAGCTTTTAGGAAGGTGCGTCTGCTCGTCCAGGGCTTTACGGACATCCTCTAAAGTCAACTGGCCAATACCTACCTGCATACAAGCACCCACAATGAGGCGCACCATTCCGCGGAGGAAGCGATTGGCAGAAATGTGAAAAATAAACTGGTGTTGATCGGCCACATATTCCCAGCGGGCCTCCATTAATTGGCAACGGTAATGATCAACGCCACTATGGGTTTTGCAAAAAGGATAAAATGCGCTGTATTCTTTGATTAAGGCCGCAGTCTGTTGCATTTTTTCGAGGTCGAGCAGGTGCGCCTGTGGATAAAACCAAACGATACCCGTACCAAACGGGTCTTTTTGGGAAGACAGGTGATAAGCATACGTACGGACAGTGGCATCAAAACGGGCATGTGCTTCACCAGCCACCTGTTCACAGGAAAATATGGCGATGTCCTGGGGCAAGAGGCTGTTCAGGCGATTCAGGAAGGAACCCGGTAAGTCTTTATTTGTATCAAAATGCGCCACATAATAACTGGCATGCACACCTGTGTCGGTCCGGCCACAGCCTGTCACCTCAATGGGATCACGCAGGATAGTAAAAAGAGCCTTTTCCAGGGTTCCCTGCACACTGGGGCCGTTCGGCTGTCGTTGCCAACCGCAATAGGCTGTTCCATTGTATGCAAGGGAGAAGAAATAGCGCAATTTTTATATAAGATTAGTTCGATTGACGATTGAAATAAACGCACCACAAGCGCTGTCGAGCATTCGATAGACGTTGTGAAATCCATCGGAGCCACCATAATAAGGATCCGGGACATTGACATTTCTTTGGGGCTGGACAAAATTCATAATCAATTCCACTTTATCGCGGTCGCCATCGTGGCGGGCCTGGCGGAGTACATCTGTCATATTTTGACTATCCATCACCAAAATGTGGTCGAATTGATCAAAATCAGCAAGGACAAATTTCCTGGCGCGTTGTCCGGAGATATCAATGCCCATTTCCCGCCCGGTAACTACCGAGCGACCATCAGGAGAGTCGCCTGCGTGCCAGCCACCGGTACCGGCGCTGTCCACCGTCCAGTCCAGTCCGGCTTCCATTATTTTTTGCTGCATAATACCCTCTGCCAGCGGGCTCCTGCAGATATTGCCCAGGCAGACCATTAAAATTTGCATTGTGTTGTTTGTTTTACTCACCCACTACTTCGGCACCACCTTTGCGCCATCTGTGAGATTCAACTGCCCGGAAGTGACCACTTTATCGCCTTCTTTTAGTCCGCTGATAACCTCTACCCGTTCGGATTGAATAAGTCCCAGTACGACGGGCCGGATTCGGGCGACAGAATCCTCGACGATATACACTTTGGCGTCCTGCACACTTCCGGTGATTGCTTTTCTGGGCAATACCAGGCCACGCCGGTTATGCTCAAAAGTAAAACCTGCTTTTGCGTGCATGCCCCCGCGAAGTGGGTTATTGGGCGGATTAGTTACTTCGATTTCCACATCATAAGTAAATGCATTATCTGCACGCAATCCGATATTGGTGACTAATCCGGAAAGTTTCGTTTCGGGGAACACATCAGCCTGGACCGATACTCGCATACCTTTTTTTATATTCAGCACATCGCGTTCGGTGACTTTTACCATTAGGAAGAGTTTGTCGAGGTTCGTCATTTGACCGATCTGAATACCCGGGCCGATCACACTGCCCCGTTCAATAAACCGGAGTCCCAGCGTACCCGTCATGGGTGCTTTGAGCGTGGTATTGCTAATCTGTTTTTTGAGTCCTTTTTCCCTGGCTTCGGCAGCGAGAATACCGAGTTCAAGATCTTCCATTTTATTTTTAGGTGCGGCATCACCTTCGATCAGGTTGGTGAGGCGCTCCCGGTCTTTACGGAGTTTGGCGAGATTAGCTTGCGTCGCCTCGAGTTCGATGCGCAGCATTTCATCATCCACCTTAGCGATAGGCTCTCCTTCCCGGCAGTATTCGCCTTTGTTTTTATAAGTTTCCACAACGCGGCCGGCGGTTTCAGAGATCACCAACATTTCTTTGGCTGGCAAAAAAATACCATCTGCATCGAGGTGATTACTCAGGATATCAGTTACCACAGGGGTTACTTCTACCGGCACAAACGCTCGGGTAATGGTCGACAATTGGGTTTTGGCATCCAGTGCGGCTTTATTAGAACGCAGTTTCCAGGCGATAAATGCCGCTAAAAGCAGGAATACACCCCAAATTATCAATTGTTTACTACTTTTCATGCTGCAAAGTTCCGGTTAAATTTGAATAAAAATACCTTTGTGGCATAAAACAGTATCCCTTTCAGGAAAAATATATTTATGCCAGACCAATTACCTTTCATTTTTGCCCGCCGCATTACCAACCTCACCGATGCGCGTTACTTTGCCGCAAAGGATGCCGCATACCTGACCTTCATTCTGGAGCCCAGTGCCGAAGGCTTCCTGGATCCTGTTTACATGCAGGCCATGCGCGAATGGGTGGAAGGTCCAGCCATCATCGGTGAATACCCCTCCCCCACTCCTGCTGATAATATCAACGAGGCTGTGGCATTTTACAAATTAGATGGCGTTTTGTTGCCACTATCCCACGATCTTCCGTTAATTCAGGCTGAAAATATTTGGATCAGGGTGCCTGTAGACACACCTGACCTGGAAAACATCCTGTCGGTTAATAACCAATATGCCACAGGCTGGATACTGGAATTACCCGCTGGAAGTACTTCCTGGTTGCCGCTGGCCGCTACCATACAGCCGCTTTGTGCTCAATATGCCATCGTTTTGCAGTATGATGGTGCACCTGATGAAATAGAGGCCGTCATGTCCTCTATCGGGCCCGCAGGACTTGGGCTTCGGGGCGGCGAAGAAGAACAGGTCGGTGTTAAATCATTCGATGATATAGAGGCAGTGTTTGATTATTTGGATCGGTAAGTAAAAGCATGTTTATTTTAGGGGGAATTATTTCTTGTTGAAATTCCTAAGCATATGGTCGGATTATTTTACGTTTGTATCGAACCTAAAAGCGCATAAGGGGTACGAACCCCCTCAACTTACCGATCAATTCAACAATACTTAAAATTCCCTTATATACATGTCACGCTTAACCACGTTCTCCAAATTGTTAATCACGGCCGTTATTATAGCTGTGGTTAATTTCGGTGCCTCTTATTTTTTCCATAAAACTGGTCTGCTGACCAAAAAGTAAATATTGTTGACCTGGAACGCACCGACGCGACCACCAACGATATCCTTTCCTCAGCGCCCAAAACTATGAGACCGCTGGTTTGACCCAATTGCCATTGCCATCAGGCAATGTGAATACCAATTATCAACCTGAATTATATCGGCCAGGATGATTATGCCAAAATGCAGGAAACTTTAGTCAAATTCGCCTCCGACTATAAAAACAACCCCAAAGCACCTGCTGTTTTTTGCGGTATTATGGGCGACAATCTCGCTTCTTTTAAAGTGGCTTTAGATGCAAAGTTGAAAGAAGTGGACCCCTCTTACGATGTACGCGGATTCTATATCTGTGGTTATTCGTACGGTGAAGACAAATTTATCGGACCGGTTTCCTGGAAAAAAGACCCGCAAAAGGCGCGCGGCGGTGTTTGTTCGGTAGTTTTGAAAGACGGCGATCACAATATTGCCATCAAATGGGCTGCCGACAATGATGTACCAGTCAATCCGGATCCAACGGTTTACGATGCTGGACGCCTCAATTTTATTGGTGTAAGTACCTTCGTGGAAGCCGCCGATCGTTTTGTCGCCAACCAGTCGATTGATTTGCCGGAAGTAAAAGACGGTAAACGCACCGGTAATACGGTAAAAGTAAAAATAGATGCCTCCTCCACCTGGTCGCCGGAAGACGAAAAAGTATTCAAATCCGGCCGCGATGTAGTTACATTGCTCAGTACTCGGGAGAATGTGAAACAAATGCCCGCACTGATACTCGGCCTGAATAAATACCTGACAGACAACCGCGAACAGGCCAAAAAATTCATCGGTGCCCTGGCAACGGCTGGTGATCAGATAAAAACTTATGATGCCGCTTTGCGCTATGGCTGTAAAATGAACGGCGATGTGTTTGGCAATGAAGTGAACTGGTACGAACTGTATAAAGGAAAAGAGTTTGAAACGGCTTCAGGACGAACCGCATCTATCGGTGGCTCCCGTTCGACTAACTTAGCCGACAATGCAGAAGACCTCGGTATTGCAGAAGGTTCCACCAACAGTTATGCCTCAGTGTATACGCTTTTTGCGAACTACATGAGCAAACTTTATCCGGAAGACCTGCCCAGTTTCCCGCCTGTCGCTGATGCCCTTGATCTGGGAGCCTTACGGAGTTTGTACAACAGTGCAGACAAAGGGACCATCACCAAGGGATTTGAAGAAAAATATTCTAAAGGCGACGTCACTGAAAAATTCGGTGCCAGAAACTACAATATCGAATTTGCTACCGGTAAGGCCACTATTTTGCCTTCAGGAGAAAAGGTGTTAGAGGAAATTTACAACTCTTTGAATACCACCAACCTGCGTATCATTATCAAAGGCCACACCGACAACGTCGGCAATTACGATGCGAATATGGAACTGTCCAACGCCCGCGCCAATGCCGTCCGTTCCTGGATCCAGAAACGCTCTAAATACAGTTTCCCTCCCGAACGTTTCGCTCAGGTGCAAGGATATGGTCCCGACAAGCCCATCGCTGACAACAGCACGGCTGAAGGCAAAGCCAAAAACCGTCGGGTAGAAATTATTTTCGGCGACTAAATTCTTAAGTATGAGGTAATAGGTATGAAGTATGAGGTATTAGGTATGAAGTATGAGGTATGAAGTATTTCTGTTCATGCCTGATACTTCATACTTCAGAATGCAAATACCGGTTTAAAATTAAGCGTACGGAATCCGTTAATTCTGCACTCAGATTTGACAATTTTTTAAAAATTGTCAAATCTAAAACCTTGATTACCAAATCATTAAGGAGATAAATCCATTATTCGCAGT
>JBILHQ010000360.1:0-3817 GCA_044350415.1 Saprospiraceae bacterium
TTGGATTCTGCCGGGAGTTCTTCGAGCCAGCGAAGGGCCTTTGCGGTGTGCTCGGGTATTTGGCGGGTTTTCCCGTAATAAAACAGGGCTGGAATAATGGCATTGATCAATAAAAGATCAATAAAGTCACGGCCGGGAATCTTGGTGCGCTTGATACTTTCAGCATCGAAACAAAAGTGATTTTCCCAATATGAGCTGGCAGGCAGGGCGAATAAATGCGCCACATTTCGGGCCGTACCGGCTTCCAGAATTTGTCCGAAAAGATGGGTGGAATGGTAAATCAACGCTGCAAACTGCGCAATACGGACCGTGGGAAAATTCGCGGGCCGCATCCGCAAAAACTTCCATTGACTGGCAGTAAGGGGATGTAAGCCGTATTTGTGTTTTAAAAAACGGTATTCCTTTGCCAAAGAACGGGGATATTCATCTTTAAAAGGTTCTTCGAGCAGCCCCGCTTGTCCGAATAGCAGCGCTTCTAATTGGTGGAGGTCATTTTTGTGTTTGGTGAGCAGGATAAGCGGCAGAGAACGCGCCAATGCTTCGAAAGGTTCCGTATTGACCTTGAGGCCAAAGGAGCGGGCCAATGTGCGGTAAAACGCCTCTTCCCAGTGATTATCCGTGGCGGCGAGATGAATGGCCATTTGTGCAGTTTTTTGTTCCAGGCGCTCCACCAACAGCCGGTCGAACCAATTGAGGCGAACGATCCCGGGCACTTCCCCAAACCGCCCGGCACAGGGAATCCACGCCTCCTCGTGCAGCAGGCGCTCGTATGCATGCAGAAGCACAGGTGCGACCCGGTCTTTCAACACCAGGCACGGAATTGGGTCGCCAGATGACCGCAATACAGGTTCATCGTCGATCCATACCACGTGCAGTACCACGCTTTGATAGGCCAAATCGGTATCGTGCCCATGCACTAACCATTCCGACGACCGGAGGTGCATTTCGACATTGCCAGCCCATTCAGTATCATCTATACGGAGACGTGCGTTAAAAAAATCGGGACCGGCGTTAGTATTGTGTTCGCCGGGGTGGAGGAGTTGGATCATGTGACCTGCTGTAGTAGACAGACCAATAGTATCAAAACGGCGCGTACGCCAAATAAAATGCAGAAATGCTTCTTGCATAACGACAGGAGAATTTTACGGTGAAGAAATAATAGTACGAAAGTAGGGAATTATTTTAAATCATACAAATTTGAACTGGTAGAAATCTTTTCAGCAGACTGATCTCACTTCCGCTTCTTATCCAACTGTTCCACCGCCATACCGATCAATACAATCCCCGGCAGCGAATCCTGCCGCATGAACTGTTCGATGGTTATTTTATAGGCACCGGCTTTATTAAAAAAAGCATTTTCCTGAATGAGCAACCTTTTATTATCTACCATTTTACCTTGTGCATCGTAAATGTCGAAAGAGCGCACCAGCGAAATACGGCGGCCATCGGGGAACGCCGTAAACATGCGAACGTACAGGTTCTGGCTTGCAAAAGCGGTATTGGTGCCCAGGTTGAGATAAATATTGTACAAAGTGCTCGTATCCTGGATCTGGAAAGGAAAATCGAACGTATCGCGGTAGGTCCACTGCGCGTTGGGGATATCGTGTTTCGCTTCGAAACGGTATTTATTGTCGCAACCAGCAATGATGGCCGCGATACAGAAAGTCAAAATCAGGTATTTATAGCGCATAAGTACTTATTATTGATTATCCCTCCCTGGTACACGTAATCACCAGTGCAGGTGGAATATTCAACGGAATGAACTCCGTTTTGGTATTTCCAAAAATACGTTTGTACATGGGTATCAACAATGGCGAGTAGTGAAACTGGACAAATGCGCCGCCAGTTTTAAGCCATTTCCGGCACTTTGTAATGATATCAATGGAAAGAATTTCGGGGAGGATAACGAATGGAATACCAGATATGAAATAATCCACTTCCTGAATATTCAGGCTGTTAAAATGTACGGCCATGTTTTCTGCACCATCGTGGATCAATATAATACGAGGTTCGTCGATAAACGTGACTTTGAGCTTTTCAAAAAACGCATCATTGATTTCAAACACCACAAGCAGCGTATCGGGTTGCAGGCGGCGGAGAATATATTCTGTAATCACGCCATCACCAGGGCCTAACTCCACGACTACCTTAGATTTCTCCGGATCAATTTTTTCAGCAATTGCCTGACACAAAAAGCGCGAGCTACGTGCAACGCTGCCTGTTTTGCGGAGGTTACGGATGCTCTCCCGGAGAAAATCGAAGTGTTGAACCATAGCGTTTTTGTTAGTTAACAGTTATCGGTTAAGCAGTTATCTGTCGTAGAGTGAACATTAAACTGTTGTCCCTAATTAAAAATTGATATGCTTGCAGTACACTATACGACTGATAACTGATTAACTGATACCTGATCAACCATTACTCCCGGACAATTTTCAAACTAAGGTCAAGCGGAAGTGCAGAATGGGTAAGGGCTCCTGCTGAAATATAGTCAACACCAGTATGAGCGTATTTCCTGATGGATTGCAGACTTATTCCCCCTGATGCTTCTGTTTCAAATCGCTTGTCCACCGTTTTAACGGCTTCTGCGAGAATAGGAATTTCGAAATTGTCGAACATAATCCGGGTAATGCCGCCGATGTCCAGCAATTCATGTACTTCGACTAAATTTCGGACTTCAACCGTAATATTTAATTGAAGGTTATGGTCTTTTTGGTAGGCATGTGCCCGTTCTACAGCCGCTTTAATACCGCCTGCAGCATCAACGTGGTTGTCTTTAATCATCATCCAGTCGTACAAACCCCAGCGGTAGTTTTCGCACCCGCCGATTTTTACCGCCCATTTTTCTAAAAAACGAATCAATGGGGTAGTTTTACGGGTGTCGAGCACTTTTACCGGCAAATCGCCCACTTCAAAAGCAAACCGACTGGCCAATGTAGCGATACCACTCATACGTTGCATGGCATTGAGTACCAACCTTTCAGCCTGTAGTAATGCGCGGGTATTACCTTCCACTTCAAAAGCCACCTGACCGAAGAAAACATCATCGCCGTCTTTTTTGTGGATTTTGATGGCAAAATTGGGATCGACATGTTTAAAAATACGCTCAGCCAGTTCGATACCAGCAATGACACCATAGTCTTTTACCTTCAATATTGCGTGACTATGACTGTCTTCCGGAATACAAGCCAAAGACGTATGATCGCCTTCGCGAACATCTTCCTGCAAACCTGCGATAATAAAATCTGTGATCTGCTGTTCTGAAATTTGTGGGAGTAACATAAGTGGGTGTTGTTGCTGTTTCATGTTTGAATGACAGGCTGGGGAATAGCGCGTGGCTGGAGTTCAAAAAAATCCCGGTCATGCGCTAAAGGGCTGCAAAAGTAGAAAAAAAAATCCGTTTCCCGGTGCAGAAGTCTGGGAGACTAATATTAGGTACCAGAGCGGCAATAATCCATTCTGGCACTTGGCGTTGATGCGCTGGGAACCTATTCGGCCCATTCCTTTTTTTTCCGGTAAGCCACACCCCTGAAAAACGCGGCAGCACTACCATCCTGCTTCGTGATCCTAATGGCATAATTGGACACGCTGTTGCCGAGTTGCTCTTCTGTAGCGACGGCGGTGAGCTCGTCGCCTTCATATACCGGGGCTACATGTTCCACCGTGCAATGAATGGACACCGTATGCCGTCCATGCGAGTTGCAGGCAAAGGCAAAAGCGGTGTCGGCCAGAGAAAAAGTAATGCCACCGTGGGCCACCCCGAACCCATTGAGCATATCGCGGCGGACGGTCATCCGCAGCGTACAGGTACCCAATTGGA
>JBILHQ010000361.1:0-3797 GCA_044350415.1 Saprospiraceae bacterium
GCGGACAGGCTTCTACTGCCGATAAGTCAATAGTGCCTGTGGATTGTCCCGCACCAGAACAATCAGGTCCGGACAAAGCAGACACATCGAAAACCAATTGCCCCATTTCATACGCCCCCATATCCACTGTACCAAACCGGATGCGCTGATTGCCCTCAATATCCGTTGTACTGCTGACTAAACTATTGTCACCTGCATTAATGGCTGGCGAGCAGGGCTGTAAGTGCAGGTCGCCTGAATCAGGATTGATGAATTGAGGGTCGGTAGACCAGAGGTTGTTGATATCTGTGAAGGTTGGTGAATTGGGTTCAATGGAAAAAGTAAAAAGGTTTGATGACAAGTTTGCTACTTGAATTTGGTGCTGGATATATAGATCAGTCGATAAACTATCCGATTCAACTACGCTATTGAGAATAATCAACGTATCTCCATAGAAAGACAGTTGTTTTTTTACGATACTTGAATTTACGATGATTGTTGTGGGGGCAAGGAAATGTAAAAATGGGCCGTCATAAAACTGATTATTGTTTATTGCGGTATATTCATTGGGATACTTATAGTATATGTTGTTTTTGAATATTTGCTTATTTGCTGCAATGATTGAAAATCTTAAAAAATTTTCATTTTCTGAAAAGCATGAATTACTTATTATTAATCTATCAGAATTTCTTAAACCAACTCCAGATCCAGCACTTATAAAAAATTTACAATTATCAATTTCATGAACAGGAACCATGTTTTCCGGAAGCGTTTCTATTACAAATATTGCGGCTCCGCTCCCTTGAGTAGGCGAAGTAAAGTATGCAAAATTATTAAAAATTGAATTTTTCACGGAAATATATACACGTCCAATATTGTAAAAAGTTGGATCGTGGCCAATCATTCCTGCGTTCAAAACCTTATTTTCAAAAAACCTGGAATCAATAATTATCAAATAACTTATACTATCTGTAGGGCACGAAAAGCTTATAGATTTAGTTCTAGTTGTACCGTTACTCTCCGGAATGACATTGTTTTTAAAAAGGCAATCAATTATGTTTAGTCTGTTGCCATTACGCCGAGATGAAAAGTACAACCCAGCACCAGAGGTGTTTCCCTGATTCTCCATAAATTCACAATGATAAAATCCTTTCCTGTTGAAATGACTGCTCCCTCCGAGTTCACAAAGTGCCCCTCCCCGAAAGTTAGTTCTATTTCGTTTAAACTTGCAATACTCAAATATTGTCCCCACATCACCAGTTGTTCCACCGGTTATACATACTGCACCTCCATCATATATGGAATAATTATCTTCAAACGTACAGTTTCGGATGGTTGGGTAAGCAAAGGAATTATTCCCATTAATCAATATAGCTGCACCGGAGTTGCCCAAACCACCTGCGCCACCTGTAAGTTTATCGGCCTGCCCATTTCGGAATGTAAAACCATCCACCAGAGTGGTACTGTCCGGGTGAAACAGGTAAAGTATATTGTAACTATTATCAAGGCTGTCGCCCGCTGTCCCGATATCACCATCAAGTATAGTGGGATGTGCTTCGATATTTCGCTCTTCTGCCAACATCTCCGAGCCAGAAAAACTCCCGTAGAGTTGAACACCGGAGAGTAAGGAATAATAAACTGTCCGGTCGTTTTCAGAAGGACGATATGTCCCTTCTGCTATCCATATCGCGTCGCCGGAAATGGCGACAACCATTGCATCATGTAAGTTGGTAAATGCATCAGACCAGGATACTCCGGTATTTTGGCCGGAGGCGTTTAAGTCGACATAATAACGTGTTTGAGCAAAAATGGAAGTATATATAGCCGACAAAACGGTTAAAAGAATTATTTTTTTCATAAGAATAGTTCGATTGACGATTAATGCTTGCTATCCACGACTAATTAGAATGACAATTACCCAAAATACCACTATTCCAAAACGGAATCAGCAGATAGTTTGAATAATCATCAATCTAATTACCTGTAAATAACGTGTTGTTGCTTGATTAATCTGGCTGTGTAGAAAGATTTTTCGGTCTCTAAACGAACCTCATACTGTCCAATTCCAAGTATTGGGAACTGCCGGGAAGTTACCGTATTCAAGCCGGCAACTAATTTTATGCTTCGGGTGACAACTGTTCGACCCGTTGCATCTGTAATTGTTAGTACAGCAGCAGCTTCCATATCCGACCATGCTTCTATGCGGAACAAACCTGATGCAGGATTAGGATATATTTTTAATGGAGTAGGCACATTGGAGTTGACTACTGGTGCGGGCTTTAATGCTGCACGATCTGTAATATCAAGAGCAATGGTCTTTGCTACACCGGCAGGCGAGTAACAAAGGGATTCTATTTTATTGTCCATCTTAGTAAAAAGAGGTATTTCAGCAGCAATATCTCGCAGTAGTTTCACCTTAATGTAGCACAGCGGCATTTCTTTATCCGCAGGAAATCCATCCAGGGCATCAAACCACAATAACCGGAGTTCCCCAGGAGTGGCTATATTCCAACCTGTTTTAGTGGCACTGTATTCATCAACAGGTAATGCCCAGCGTACATCTTCTACCGCAACAGCACCAGCATCGAACCCTAATGCCATTTGAAGCGCTGCTAATTGCTGTGCCTCTTTTGCGGCTATCACTATTTGCACTATTTCTCCTTTTTTGCCGTGTACAGTAGTTTGTCCCGTGGCTAAGGTATTCAAATTTCGGTCTTCAAGGCTCTGAAAATTGTTCGGAACAGCATTGCCACTCACATCGCCTACTTTGAATCCTATGAATTCTACAAGGTTGTCCTGCGAGCCGGAGGGTAACATGTAGTGGGAAAATTCGCCTGTAGTGAATTGGTTCGGGCTATTAATCGCAGATATATTCGGACAGTTTTGGCAGACTTGATCCATATCATATCCTATGATCTCAAATGGATTAATACTACCTCCAATGATATCACTTTGTAGGTTTTTATCCATAAACCGCCAGGAATTAGCATCAGGCAAGGTTAAAATAGTGCCTAAAATTAACTTTCTAATATCGACGTTATCTAAAGTTGTGACATGGCCTGACATATTTGCATCGGCTGCTAGTAGTAGAAAGCCAGTTAATGGTTGTAAATTTAAAATATGCCTGCTAATCAATACCAAATCCCAAGCATCTACACCATTGAGTGGATCAAGAAAGGAATAAAGCACCATATCTTGCTCCGTTTCCTTCATATTGCAGGTACAGAAAGAAGCAGGAGGAGAATCAATATGATCAGTTTTAGGACAGTTGGTAGTATTAGCAGGATGATAATTGGCATAATAGGTGAAATCATCTATTTTTAATCCGTTGCGATCCACTGCCGTGATAATGCCATCAGAAAAACAAAGATCATCACCTGTGTTCATGGTACCAGGTGCTATATTAGTTTGAAGTGTCGCAAAACAAGGCACATTACCACTGGCATGCTCCACTACGCCATCCCTAAAAACAACGCCTTCAATACAGGATTCAAGCCCAGAAAAGGTGAGCGTGCCTAATAATTGTGGTCCAAAAGATGGGCCGATACTGACATTAATGGCATCTAACTCAATTTCAATCCGTATGGCATTAGGGGAAGTAGTTTGTGGCGTTACACTGCAAGTAGCAGTACTATTAGGGTTATTACAAACCCCAAAATAAGAAGAAGCAAAAGTAACTCCACCCGTATGCTGCACTTCGAGTACAATTTTAGCATCTGTCAGCGCATCATTGTTGTTGATGGCATCGGCATATATACCAATGACTGCGGTGCCGGAACATCCCTGACTGGCTACGGACTCTGGTCTGACGGTCAAAT
>JBILHQ010000200.1:0-11586 GCA_044350415.1 Saprospiraceae bacterium
GTACCGATATCGACGGCACGCTTCTGGGTAAAGACAGGGAACTGTCGCCAGCCACCATTCAGGCCATCAAACGCATCAAAAAGGATATTCCCGTCATCCTGGTATCTTCCCGGATGCCCAAAGCCATGCGGCATCTCCAGGCCATTTTAGGTATCGAACATTACCCTATTATTGCCTATAATGGCGGATTAGTGATCATCAATGACCATGATGGTGCCCCTTTTTTATCGATTTCAGTATCGGTGGAGGTATCCAGGGCTATATTCCTCCAAACCCAAAACACCAGCATTCATACCAGTTTGTACCTCCATGATGATTGGTTTGTCCAGGATCTGGATTATTGGGCATTAAGAGAGATCAATAATACCAAAGTACATCCAGTGGTGACCGATTTTGTGCCACTGATTACCTCCTGGGAAAACGATGGCCTGGGTCCGCATAAAATAATGTGTATGGGACCCGAGGCTGAAATTCACGCATTGGAATTGTTTTTACAGACCGGATTCAATGATCAATTGAATATTTACCGGTCGAAGCCCACGTATTTGGAATTGTCCAGTAAACGGGTTTCAAAAGCTACGGCCATTGAACAGTTATTGCAGCAGCAAATGGGTTTTCAACTCAGTGAAGTAATAGCATTCGGCGATAATTACAATGATATAGAAATGTTGGCAGCGGCGGGATTAGGGATAGCCATGGCCAATGGCAATGACGCACTGAAAAGTATTGCAGATGAAATAACCCTGTCCAATTTGGAGGATGGCGTTGCAGTATCTATTCAGAAATATTTTTGAGGCATCTAAAGGCCTCGCACCGTAAAACGCTATTGAATTTTTTTTCCTTAAAACGCTTACTTTTGTTGTCATCTAAGACATACAGTAGGACAAACGAATGAGGAAACACCTTTATAACTGGTTTTCAAAGGACGATCCATGCAGCCGTTATACCACGATTGAGGAAAGATTTGAAGGGTTAAAGCAGCTCGATAATGCAGCCATTCTGTGCCTGCAACTCAAAGCATTGCCCAAAATTAAAAATATGGTCGGGCATTTAGGGCTGGAAGAGGATAAAGCAACCGAAATACTTAGTCAGAGTACGATTATTTTTCTGGAAAAGATTCAAACCGGTGCATACCAGTTTCGGGGGTACGAGCCATCCACGTACCTGATTGAGGTAGCGCGCCGCATGGCCATGTCGGCCGTCAAAGCACTCCACAGGTCTGATGAACTGTCGGAGAACCACCATTTGATTCCCGATCCGGATATCGATAACCGGACAGCGCAGCAGGAAAATGATGAACAGATCCGCATTTTGTTAGACCACATTGGTGACCCTTGTGCGCAGATTATCCGGCTTCGCTACCTTGATGGCTATTCCGATGAAGATGTGATCCGGCTCGGCCTGACGAAACACAGTTCTGTCAATTCGCTCAAAGTAAAACGAAGTGATTGTATGAAAAAACTAGTAACTATGGCAAAAAAAATTACCCCTAAAGAACAATCTGAATAACCGTATACCATGAACGATATTGAAAAATACATCAATGGCGAACTTGATCCGCCCGAACGCCAGGCATTTCAAGCCCGCCTGGAGAAAGATCCTGTTTTTCGGGAGGAAGTGGGGGGATGGCAATCGGTAGCGGGCGCATTGATGCGTTTGCATATTGCTGACAAGGTAAAAGAAGTGGATGCAGCGCGCAGCATTTGGCTCCGGAAACGGTTGATTCGACGGATAATTACAGGAGCGCTTTTAGCCGGACTGGCAGGTCTGGCTATTTTCATTTTTTTGAAAAAGCAACTACCCGATGCAGTTCCTGCCTTCTCACCGCAGGATATACCGCAACAGCAGGGACCCGCCAGAGAACAGGTATCGCCCGAAGCGGCCGATGAAAAATCGCTGCCCCCGGCTGTTGTATCTAAACCCATCGCGGATGGACCGAAAAATAAAAACAATGCGACTGAAAAACCACTATTGCGCAGCGTCAATCCTGAACTGGATTATGCCGCTAACGAATTGATTGACTTGCTGTTAAATATGACGGAAAGTAATAACCGAAATTTTACCAGCAATACCTTCTATGATCTCAATCCGGAATGGAAAAAGTGTGTTTTGGCCCTCAGGCAGGGGAATCCATTGGAAGCCAAAAAATGGATTTACAAAATGGACACCCACACTGGGCCCGGGATGCCTGAAGCCCGGTGGTTGATGGGAATCGCCCTTTTGGAAGAAGGTAAAACAGATGAAGCGCTGTCGATTTTTGAACAAATCGCCGGCGATGAAATCCACCCCCGGCAGAAAGATGCATTGACGACGGTGGTGGCTTTGCGCCGTTGATCACCTTAAACGTTATTTAACATGAGGATTCTAATCTGTTTGTTCTTTTTGCGCTCGGGGATACTCCTCCATGCACAATCGGCCATTGCACCGCAGGCAAAATTCGACTCGCTCTACAAAATCAATGAGATCAGTGCCGCAATTCCATTGGGAGAAACCATCATTGAAAACGGATTAAAAAGCGGCGTAACCGATACTGTTGTTTTTTCACGCTCGCTGATTCGGCTGTTAAATTGTTATAATACTTCCAGGATGCCCGAAAAATCGGCAACAATCATTCCTGTTGCGTTCAGGTTTACCCGGCCTAATACGTTAGGTCATGCCGTTTTGATGAAAAGTACGGCCGACTGGACGGCATATACCTCCCGGCAGGAACTGGCAGATTCTATTTTTGAAGCAGCTATTGCGGAGTATAAACTTTTAGGAAAGGACAGAACTCAATTGGGATTCCAATGCCTGAGTAGTGCAGTCGACAACAAACTGACGCTGGGTTTTCTGGATGAAGCGGAAGCATTACTAACAGAAACGCTCGACTACTGCACAGCAACCGGTACAATGCCCGATGAAAACCTACCCTTTGCCATGGGCAGATTGTTGGTCATTCAGGGCAGACACACCAAAGCACTGCCGTATTTGGAAAAAGGTATTTCGATGCTTTCACCAAAGTATCCGCCAGGTGCCCCCAATCTGGTTTATAAAAAAAATGTGTATATTCCCTTGCTCGCACAGGAGGGACATTATTTCAAAGCCGATTCGATGTTGCAGCAATTGCTGGTCGATGTGGAAAAATATTCGGGTGAGCAATCGTATGACTATGCCTATACATTGCGGACTTACGGCATCATCCGCGCCAATACTGGTGATTTCAAAACAGCGGAAAAATATCTTAAACAAGCCTGTGATATCACCGCCACCATTGCCGGAAAAAGCGACAGACGGTACTTAGACAATGCGGTGTATCTGGCCAATAATTACCTGTCTCAGGATAAAATGGCGGAAGCCCGCGAACTGGTCACCCCTATTCAGGATGCCTACTATCTGGAAAACAATTTTGCGGCTGAGGAGGAAGCCGAATTATTCAGTTTGCTTGCCGCATGCAGTAAGACCACAGCAGAAGAGATCGGTTTTCTGAAAAAAACGGTGGCTGTTTTCCAAAAATACAGTGGAAAATCCTGGTGCGGCAATCATGCCAATGAGATGATTAACCTGGTCCAAGCCTTATTAAAAGACCAGCAGTATCCAGAAGCCATGGCTACCCTGAACCAAATGGCGGAAATGGAACAGGAGATAGCGGAAACTAATGTCATTTTTACGGAATACCTGTATTGCCGGGCGATTACGGCCACCTATACCGGCGAAAAAGAGATGGCCTTGTCCTGCTGGAACCGCGTCATTGACATACAGGCTAAAAGTTTTTTTGAATCAGTATTTTTTCTGAATGAATCTTCCCGGACTGACCGCTTAAATTACCTGAATAATATATCGGGTACCTTGTTGGGGCTGGCCCGGCAGTATCCATTTTTGAGCGCAACTGCCATGAATTTGCAATTGCTCAACAAATCATTGTTACTCAGTGCTGACCAGAAAATACGCCAGAATATTCAGGCAGATGTTGCGTTAGCACCAATCTTTGGCGAATGGACCGATGCCAGAGAGCGGTTGGCCTGGTGTTATTCACAGTCCAAATCGGACCTCGTGGCACAAAGAATTAACGTTGTCGCTACTGAGGTTAAAGCGGATTCTTTGGAAAAAATGCTTATCAGAAAACGTGCTGGTTTTGTAGCAGCCAGTATCCAAAATAATGAAAATTGGCAGGATATTCAGCAAAAGTTGCAGCCGGGAGAGGCCGCCATCGCAATGACGCGCTTTTCCGATCATCAGTTGGAATGGAAAGATACTGTGCGGTATGCCGTATTTGTGCTCCAATATGGCAAGGAACAGCCACAAGTTGTTTTTTTGCCAAACGGAGACAGGGTGGAACAAATCTTAGTAGAGCAATACCTGAGTGAATGTGCTGTTGCGACAGGAAATGGCCAAACGGGCGAATTATACCAGGCATTTTGGCTCAAAATAGAACCTTGTTTGAAAGGCGTTTCCCGGATTTGGTTCTCCGCTGATGGTGCCTTTTTCAAAATTAACCCTGGCGCCATCTTATTGCCTTCCGGTGAATATGTTGCCGATCGCTATGAAGTGCGCAATGTGTTCTCGCTCAAGGATATTGGGAAAGATAAGGAGACACGAGGGATTGACAATTATCATCATAAAACAGCATTCCTGGCTGGTAATCCTGCATTTCTCACCAAAAATGAAGCCATTGTTGCTACTAGCCGATCGGTTACAGCCCCCACCGATTCTCTGCAACAATCGAATCTTTCCAGCAACCTGAGGGAGTTCAATGAAACACGGGGCCTGACACTCTCTCCTTTGCCGGGCAGTGAACTCGAAGTGAACGATATCGCTGCATTATTGCGTAAAAAGGGCTGGCAAACAACCGTAGCTACTGGCACAGAAGCCAATGAGGAACTGGTAAAAGCGCAGACCAATCCCACCATATTGCACCTCTCCACACACGGTTATTTTTTAGCCAATATAAAAAGTGGTACAGCTGGCCTTTCCCGCCGGGTGCTCGAAAATAATCCCATGCTGCGTTCCATGGTCTTTTTCGCCGGCGCACAAAATACACTCGACAAAAAGCCAATGGGCAAAGAAGATGGTATTCTCTCCGCTTATGAAGCCCAAAACTTGCACCTTGAAGGTACGGAATTAGTAGTACTGTCTGCCTGCAAAAGCGCACTAGGGCAGATTCAGAACGGCGAAGGGGTTTACGGCCTCCAGCGGGCATTGCGTATTGCCGGTGCCAAAGCCGTTATCATTTCACTTTGGGATGTCGATGACAAAGTAGGGAGGGAGTTTATGCTGTTTTTTTATAAAAAATGGCTGGATGGCGCCAGTAAGGCAGAAGCCTTTCGGGCTGCGCAACTAGCCATTAAAAAGAAACATCCACTGCCGTTTTATTGGGCGGGATTTGTATTGATGGAGTAGTTGGCCTTGTAAATGGCACGGGAAGAATAGTTGCACGACCCATGAAAAGTCTTCGATTCGTGCCTTATTTGATTGGAGGCTGTATAAAAGGGATGTTTGGACTTCCTTTTTCTTAGATGATAATTTTTTTTTAAAAACACGCCTTCCTCCCTTACCTCTGCCCTTTTTGAAACCATTAGTTATTGGAGATGTATGCAAAAGGCATTTCCGGTAACAACTATGAAACACCTACTCCTTTATTTTTTACTGTTGATCTGCAGTGCAACACTTTCAGCACAGGCACCTCAAATGCTCAATTACCAGGGTGTCGCCCGCAGTACCAACGGCGCTCCCTTAAGCAACCAATCCATCAAATTACGGCTAAGCATACAACCTGCCAATGGAAACCCTTTTTATGTCGAAACGCATAATGTGACCACTAATCAGTTTGGTTTATATGCCGTACAAATCGGACAGGGAGCAGTGGTGAACGGCAATTTTGCCAGTATCTCCTGGGCCCAGAACACCACCTTTTTGCAGGTGGAAATGGATCCGGCGGGAGGCAATAATTTTACCCTTGTGGGTACCCCGACACAACTGATCAGTGTGCCGTATTCCCTCGAAGCGCAATATGCCGCTTCAACCACCCTCGGTGGCGATGTGTCGGGCAGTTCAAACGCCAATACCGTCACCGCCATTCAAAACCGGCCGGTAGCGAGTGCGGCCCCTGCCACTGGCGACGTGCTCAAATGGAACGGCAGCCAATGGCAACCTGGCACGGATGCCATTTCAGGCGGCGGGGCCTACAGCGCCGGAAGCGGTATTTCCATCAGTGGAAATGTCATCTCCAATGCCGGCGATTTAGACAATTCCAATGAGTTACAATCCATCTCTCTGAGCGGCAATGTATTGACCCTTTCTGACGGCGGTGGTTCCGTGACACTCCCGTCCGGAGGTGGCGGCGGTGGTACCAATTATTGGCAATCGTTTGGTGGCAACGATATCACCAATACCAATACTGGCACTGTATTTTTGGGAGGTCCGGCCGTGCCTTACCAAACCATTTGGGCGTCTGCAAGCAATAGTTCTGAAACGGCGGTGTTCCAGCAGAGTGGATCAGGAGATGCTGCGTTTGCACAAGCAACTAGCGGAACTGCATTGTCTGCGCAATCTACTGACGGAACTGCATTAAAGGCTACCAGCTATGGCAACCTACCTACTATTGAAATTACAAGTAATGGTAGCAGCTCTGGCCTGGTTATACAGGGGACAGGAGGCTATGCGGCATCAATTGGCGGCAACTTTGAACGAGGGCTATTTGTGTATTCAACCATTGAGGGCATTTATTCCTATGGCGGAACAACCGGTGCTACCCTGCAGGGAGGAAGTAAAGGGGTTTATGCTTTTGCTGGCAATCCATCAGGATATGGTGGGTATTTTGACGGAACGGTATATGCTCAAACCATGCAAAAAGGCAGTGGTTCTTTCAAAATCGACCATCCGCTCGACCCTGAAAACAAATTTCTCTATCATTCTTTTGTGGAAAGTCCGGATATGATGAATATGTATAACGGGAATATTACCACAGACTCCGGCGGGCGGGCCAAAATCGAACTGCCTAACTACTTTGAAGCGCTTAACCGTGATTTTCGTTATCAACTGACCTGCATCGGCACGTTTGCACAAGTAATTGTGGAACGTGAAGTAAGCGGCAATTCGTTTTCCATCAGGAGCGACAAACCCAATGTAAAAGTTTCATGGCAGGTGACTGGTATCCGCAAAGATGCTCATGCTGATCATTTCCGGATTATTCCGGAGGTCGAAAAACAGCAAGATGAAAAAGGAAAATACCTCTGTCCGGAATGTTTCGGCCAACCGGAATCTAAAGGAATGATGTATGAAGAACGTAAAAGAGCAGAGGCAGGCAAAAACAACAGGTAATAATCCCGGATCAATAAACTTTGTACTGTCCAGAATGGCACCTATCGTTTCGAATGTGTGCCGAGCAGATCACCAAAATAAATTAATATAAAAACTTATATATTATGTTCAAGAAAATCCAATTACTCACCCTTGTCATTTCATGTATGATATCTGTAAAAAGCAAAACCCATGCGCAAACTGCCATTGGTTCAGCTTCCGGTAAAGCACTCATCAACAACCAGTTACATGAATGGTCGGTGGGCGAAATGTGCGCCGTCGCGACCGCCGTTTCTCCGGTACTGATTGTCACCCAGGGCTTTTTACAGCCGCAGGAGGAGCCGGTTTCGACCGATGAAACGGCATTAATCTTTGGCGACCTGGAGGTAGTTCCCAACCCGACTGCTGCCATCGCCATCTTACGCGGCCGTCTTCCGGTGGGCAGTGGAACGATGATTTTTGAGGTGCTGGATGTTAAAGGCGCGCTCCTCCAATCAGGCAGTACAGATGCAGCAGGCGACGGACAGGTGGAGCAGCATTTTGATCTGTCCACTCAACCAACGGGGACCTATTTTTTAAATCTACAAATAAAAAATGCTGTCAGCACCTTTTCAATTGTAAAATTATGAAACATTTATTATCGCTTTTGTTCTTGCTGCTTTTGGGTGCAGCGCTTTCGGCCCAGGCGCCGCAAGTGCTGAACTATCAGGGCGTTGCCCGCAGTACAAACGGTTCGCCGCTGGCTAACGAGTCCATCAAATTACGGCTAAGCATTCAACCGGCCAATGGAAACCCTTTTTATGTCGAAACGCACAATGTGACCACCAATCAGTTCGGTTTATATGCCGTGCAGATTGGACAGGGAGCAGTAGTAAACGGCAATTTTGCCAGTATCGCCTGGGCCCAGAACACTACTTTTTTGCAAGTGGAAATGGACCCTGCGGGGGGCAATAATTTTACCCTTGTGGGTACACCGACGCAATTGGTCAGTGTGCCGTATTCTCTCGAAGCACAACACGCCGCTTCAACCACCCTCAACGGCAATGTGTCGGGCAGTTCTAATGCTAACACTGTCACCGCCATCCAAAACCGGCCGGTAGCAAGTGCGGCGCCTTCCACTGGCGACGTGCTCAAATGGAACGGCAGCCAATGGCAACCCGGTACGGATGCCACGTCGGGCGGCGGCTCCTACAGCGCCGGAAGCGGTATTTCGATCAGTGGAAATGTCATCTCCAATAACGGCGACTTAGACAATTATAATGAGTTGCAATCGATGTATTTAATTGGTAATACCCTGACACTTTCCGATGGCGGCGGATCGGTGACTTTGCCAACAGGCGTGAATTACAATGAAGGCGCGGGGATTGAAATCAATGGCAACACCATTTCCAATAGCGGCGACCTGGACAATTTTAACGAATTGCAGTCGATTTCACTGAGCGGCAATGTATTGACGCTTTCAGATGGTGGTGGATCGGTTACGCTGCCTTCTGGGGGTGGGGGTGGTTTTTCATTACCTTATACTGCCATGCAAAGCAGCAGTAATTCATTGATGAAACTGACAAATACAGGAATCGGCGGCGCATTTCATGGCATAAGCACCGGCGGCGGAGAGCCAGCCATCTGGGGGGAAGATGCCAATGGCGTTTATGCCGGCATACAGGGAAGTTCCACTTCAGGTGATGGTGTTATCGGCAGTAGTGGTACAGGAACCGGAGTTTGGGGGCAATCGACTTCAGGGGTCGGGATTTATGCCGAGAGTTTTAATGGAACGGCACTGGAAGCCCGGTCTATTAATGGAGATTATGCAATTCGGGCCCAGGGAGGCGCTATTGGGATTGAGGCGAAGGGGGTTAATGGAGGAATATATGGCATTAATGAAGGGCCGGTAGGTGGATTTGGGGTCTTGGGAGAGACTTTAGTATCTTATGGCTACGGGGGCTCATTCCGGAATAATTTAGGAGGTGTTGGCCTGGAAGTGATTGGCAAATTTGATTTGGCGACACCGACAGGTAATGGCGGGTATTTAGACGCATATTTTGCGGGTGTTCCCGGTCAGAGTGCGGTTACATTAAGTGGTGCTCGATTTCAACCTTTATATGACAATTCTTATTCGCTGGGAATTTCCGGTTCTCGCTGGTCCACGGTATACGCAGCCAACGGCACTATCAATACCTCTGACGCCCGACAAAAACAAGCCATTCAGCCCATCGGATATGGTCTGCAGCAGGTAATGGCCATGAAACCAGTCAGTTTTGAATGGAAAAGCAATCCGGAACAAGGCCGTAAATTAGGTTTTCTGGCCCAGGACCTACAAACCATTGTACCGGAAGTGGTCGCGGATAAAGAATGGGTCGCTGATGAAAAAGGCAAACAGACTGCCAAACCCGCTGAAGTATTGGGGGTTTATTATTCCGATCTTATTCCGGTAATGGCCAAAGCCATTCAGGAACAGCAGGCGATGATGGAAGCGCTGAAAATAGAAAATGGTACATTGGTCAAATCTGTGCAGGATCAACAACAAATGATCGAACAACAACAGAAGGACATTGAAGCCATAAAGGCAGTATTGAAGCAAAAATAGAAAAATACGTCATTGATATTAATGCGGATAACGGGTTCAAAATAAGTACGAGAGTTGTTGCGGTGGTAGTCGTCGAGCTATGAAATTAGATATTTTTTGGCTCAGTGAGGCTTGAAAATAGCCGAAAGGCAGGCAATTCCGCAAAGCGGGACTGGCCGGATGGCCTCCCACCGCAACAACTCTCGATAAAATTATATTGTAACTATCCAATCGCCTTGGGCGGCATGCTAGTTACATCATATTTAAATGAAAACCCGTTATTTCCATTATTATGTGTGCTCTTTGCTATGTGGTCTGTGTGAAAGCATCTATGTGTGATATGTGGTAAACAGATATCTTTTTCACCATTTTAATTTCACCTTTTTACCCGTCTTTGCCGCCAGAAAAATCGCATCAATAATTTTCAGGTCTTTCAACCCTTCTTCACCATCCACTGGCACAACGGGTTTTTTGCCTTCCAAAAGGATACCCGCCATTTCGTCCATTTGTAAGGTTTGGTGCGTCACATTCGGCTGATTCAATTCGCCTTTATAAGTGCGGCCTTTGATAGGACCATAACCGGTAGCAGGCCACAATTCCGCATATCCTTTTTCGCCAGCGAGGAAAAACCGGTCGAGATTATTCATATTGTAGGTCGATAGACAAGAAGCCACTGCGCCACCGGGAAAACCCAATTGAAACTGAATCGTCTCATCTACACCTGCTTTAAATTTTTCCGGATTGGTCTTGGTTTCCTGGGCTGTCACCCAGATCGGATTTTCGCCCACCATGTACCGGGCGCCATTCAGCGCATAAATACCGATATCCATCATGGAACCACCGCCAGACAGTTGTTTATTCAACCGCCATTGTTTCGGATCGCCAATGGTAAAGCCACATTGTCCCTGGAAAAATAAGACTTTCCCCAACTCGCCGTCATTTCGCATCCGGATGATTTCCAGCGTTTTGGGCTCAAAATGCATCCTGTAGCCTATGAGTAACTGAACATTATTTTTTCGACAGGCATCCACCATTGCCTGTCCGTCTTTGGCATTGATGGACATGGGTTTTTCGCAGATCACGTGTTTACCGGCCTTCGCCACCCTGATTACCTGGTCTTTGTGAAGGGCATTGGGTGTCATCACGTACACCACATCAATGTCCGGGTTATCCCTGATCGCATCGAAAGTAGCGTAATTATAACAATTTTTTTCGGGAATATTATACTTCCGCTGCCAGTCGACCAGCTTAGCGGAGGTACCGCTGATAGCACCCACTATTTTCGCTTTTTGGCAGGATTGCATGGCTTCTGCAACGCGGTTGGCATAGCTACCCAGTCCCATGATCGCCACCCGCAATACGGGGCCGTCATATTGTGGGCTGTTGGGTATACTATTGCCTGGCAAAACAAAGCGCGGCAACTGCAAGGCAATTGCGGTACCGGTCATTTTTTGTAAAAATCTGCGTCGGGAGTTCATGAGATGAATGATGAAATTGTAAGTAAATGGGCTTTTTTTAACAGGAGTGTACTACCTGAAAAAGTAATAATAGGAGTGCAAAATATAACAAATTGCACAAACCAAAATCAGTGCGTAGTTTTGAGGGACTTTTTTGGCCTTTTGAATTATAGCCACCGCGAAGTGGTTTTGTAATTGCTCGGTTTCCCTCCGCCCCGCTGACTGCGTTGTAAAGCCTCGCCGATGCGCTGCATCGCCTGCGTTTTACGCCTTGTCAACGGAACTGATGAA
>JBILHQ010000201.1:0-11583 GCA_044350415.1 Saprospiraceae bacterium
CTCATGGATTGCTGCAGATGCTTGTGGCAATGTGTCGCCACTGCTTTTGCAGGTAATTACAGTGACCGATTCCAATGCGCCAGTGTTTGCCAACTCCAGCAGCAATGCAGCGCTGAACATTGCACTTGAATGTGACCTCAATAATAATCCCGATGCATACCAGAATTGGTTAGATATTCAGGGAGGTGCTGTAGTTACGGATTGTTCTGCGGTCACCTGGACATCAGCGAACGCTCCGGTCATCACGCATCCTGTTGAATGCGGCAATACATTTCAGCAATTCATTCGTTTTACCGCAACCGATATATGCGGTAATTCCTCTTACGTGGATGGCAGCTTTACAATAATGGATATTACCCCTCCGTTGTTTGATGTGATGCCGCAGAATTTAGTGGTAGATTGTTCTCAGCCAACGGATACTTCCGGCGAAACGGAAATGTGGGTCTGGATGAATCATTTCGGCTATGCTGAAGTAAGCGACAATTGCGGATCTGTAGTTACACACATGGTAGTCCTTTCGGAAATTCAAGGCTGTGGATTAACGCATACGACCACTTTTCAGTTTCAGGCTACGGATGAATGTGGCAACACGAATTTCGTTACAGCTACTTTCACCATCCTGGATACAGCTCCTCCCGTCATTGATACCTGTCCGCAAGGCAACTTATTCTTGACCTGCGTAAACGATATTCCAGCACCCGATTTAGCAGGCATTATTGCCCATGATGATTGTGGCCCAGTTACCATATCAGTTCAAAGTATATCTGCGGGATCAGGATGTGCCAAATGGCCCTTAACAACCGAGTACACTTACACGGTCACTGATGCATGCGGTAATCAATCTTTCTGCTTCCAGTATTTCCAGGCAGTAGACACGGTTTCGATCTTATATGCAGGGCCTGATACCATCTTTGTCGCTTGTGTAAACGACTTGCCTGGTTCCAGTGAAATTATCGGCTTATTAACGCCACTGGCATACGACAATTGTACAGGATTTGTCTGTCTGGGTATTGTTTCGGTGATAGCCGACAGCAATTCAGTAACTTATACCATGATGGCTAAAGATGTATGCAGCAACATGACTGATCCTTTCGTAGTTACTTATATCGCTACAGGTATTTGCAAACCAATCTGTTCTGCTCCCCAATCAATTTGGGGCGACGAATCGGGTTTGATGAATGGAGTATCCACGACAATGGTTATCAATCAATTTTTAGCAGAACATGGCGGCGTAACAGTGGGACGCGGCAGTAAAACAATTAGCATCACCAGTACTGACTGTGTGCAAAGTATGTTGCCCGGATATGGAACTGCCGCCCAGTTCCGGCAAGGTACAAGCCTGTTCAGTCTTGAAAATGACTGTCAGCCATCTTCGCCCTTGTTGAACCCTGATGGTACTTTAAAGAATATTCTGGCTGCCAACGTGATTGCGCTACAGTTCAACATCTGGTACAACCAGGCGTTTAATGACAGAAATCTAGGCATTCAACAACTGACTCAATTGCCTGATTGCCTGATGAATCCAGCTGTTTTGGAAAAGATGGGAACTGATTTTCCCACAGTGCAGGGCCTGCTCAATCTGGCCGACGACTACCTTGTCGGGGTAGGGTTTTTTCCACCTAAATTTGGTATCATGCTGAATGACGCCCTGGAGAATATGAACAAGTACTGGCAAAATTGCCAGATAAACAGCCCTTGCGCTTCCAGGATGCGCAATGACAGTTACACCGACGACCTGCTATCTAAAATGACGCTGGCTCCCAATCCGGCCACCGATGTGGTCATAATTACCCTGGAGACTGCTACAGATACCGACCTGCAAGTGCGCTTTTTGGGAAGTACGGGCGTGCAAAGTGAAATGTTTGTACCAGTGGTAATTGGTGTCAATCAACTGCGATTCTCCACCAAATCATTCCCTGCGGGCGTTTATATGGTTGTTTTACAGCAAGGTAATGATCACCAAATATTACGATTGGTAAAAGTGCTGGAGTAAGGCAGATGGTGTCTTACTACATTAAAACCTTATTTCTGCTAACAACAGAAGTAAGGTTTTTTTTTAAAACAAACGAGCGTAATTGCGGCAGGAGCCACCAAACCATGAAATTCGACCCCTTTAAGATGGCAAATGTGTGAATTATGTAACTTTCCCTTGAAATTATGTAATATTACCGGCGGGAAACGCGTGTATTTTTGCACAAACCTATTTTCTTTGAAACTATATATCAAATACATGGTAAGTAACCGCTGTAAAATGGCGGTCAAAGACGAGTTGAGAAAACTCGGCCTGCACTTTATTTTTGTCGATTTGGGCGAAGTTGAAATTATGGAGGACATCTCCATGGAGCAAAGAGCACAACTCAAAATGGACTTGCTCAGCGCAGGGTTAGAACTTATTGACGATAAAAGAGGGGTATTAATTGAGAAAATAAAAAACGTAATCATTGAAATGGTGCACCACTCCGACGAAATTATGAAAATCAATTTTTCTAATTTTTTAAGTGAAAAACTCCACCACGATTATACCTATCTGGCCAATCTCTTTTCTGAAGTTCAGGGTACCACCATCGAACAATTCATTATTTCACATAAAGTGGAGCGCATAAAGGAACTGATCATTTATGGCGAACTCAATATCACCGAAATCTCTTGGAAAATGAACTATAGCAGTGTAGCACATTTATCCAATCAATTCAAAAAAGTCACTGGTCTCTCTCCTTCTCACTTTAAACAATTAAAGGATAAAAGGCGAAGCCCGATCGAGGAAATTGGGAACACTGAAATAAACGGCAAAGCATGAAAAATAAAATAAAACTTTTTTTAGTGGATGACGATGCTGTTTTCCTGAAAATACTGGAAATAGAATTTTCTCAACACGCTAATTTTGTGGTAAATACTTTCGCAACGGGCGAATTATGTGTAGCCGCATTAGCCCAGATCCCCGACCTGATTATTTTGGATTATCACCTAGATGGTATCGATAAAGACGCGATGAATGGTATTCAAACCCTGGATAAAATAAAAGCTTTTAATCCTGATATTCCTGTCGTTATGCTATCCAGTCAGGACAAAATTGATGTCGCAATTAAATGTATGCACCACATGGCATTTGATTATGTGGTAAAAAGTGAAACCGCCTTTGTGCGGTTGCAAAAAATCATTACTACTGTTTTTCAATACAAAAAAATCGAAAAGGAACTGAACTGGTATATGGAACGGTCCTGAGAGCAGATCTTCAATTTTTCGCAGTAGTAATTTGATGGAGAAAATGATATGAGGTTTACATTTAGTAAAAATATATTTTTGGTTTTTGCGCTTGCCCTCACAGGACTTTTGTCAGTATTTGTGGTCCGGTACTACTATGCTGAAAAAGTAAAGATCTCCACGCAACGATACGAGCATACGCTGAAAGTTTTGAACCTGAGTAATAATTTGTTACTGAATGTACTCAATATTGAATCGGGTACCAGGGGGTATTTGTTAACGCTCAATGAATTCTTTTTAGACTCCTATTATGAAGGGCTAAATACTATGGACTCAAGTGTTGATTCGTTGTATCTATCAGTCATAAATAATAAGAGCCAGGAAGAGCGTATTGATATATTGCGAAAAAAAATAAAGGGCAGGGTAAGCATTGCAAAATATTTAGTGGAGACACAGCAGCAATTTCATTTAATAGAAACAGATAAAATTGGAAATATTAGCAATGGTAGAATTATTACTGATTCTATCAGGGATATTATTACTGCTATCAATGCCGAAGAATATGGATTGCTTAAGAAACATAAAAATGAGATGGAGAGCAATAACCATAATAATGAATTGTCTTTTTTAGTGCTTTTTTTATTTCTTTTATTTTTGGGTATTCTAATGTTTTTTGTAATAAATAACCAAAATATAAAAAATGAAAAATTGGAGGCGCTCAGCATTTATCAAAAAGAAATATCGAATTATTCCCGCAGTTTAATTGAAGCAAGTATTGACCCATTGGTTACCATCAATCCGGAGGGCAGGATCACCGATGTGAATGAAGCAACGGTAAGCATCATAGCCATAAAACGTGAACACTTGATAGGCTCCGATTTCTTTAATTATTTTACTGATTTTCAAAAAGCGAATAATACATTCGGAGATGTATTTAAAAATGGTTCGGTGCGCAACGCTGCATTAACGCTGCAAAATAGCAATGGCGGATTGATTGAAGTATTATTCAATGGCTCTGTCTATAAAGATGATATGGGTAATGTTCTGGGAGGAGTGTTCTCTGCCCGGGACACCACCGACCAAAAAAAAATAGAAAGTGAACTACTGGAAGCAAAAGTTTTTGCCGAATTGGCAACCAATATCGCTGAGGGGCAAAAGTTAAAAGCACAAAATGCAACGAAAGCCAAACAACAATTTCTGTCGAACATGAGTCATGAAATAAGGACTCCGATGAATGCCATCATTGGATTCACGAAAGTAATGTTGAAAACGAATTTGTCGGTAAAGCAAGCGGAATATCTTACTGCCATTAAGGTGAGTGGCGATGCCCTGATTGTATTGATCAATGATATCCTCGATCTGGCAAAGGTGGATGCCGGCAAAATGGTGTTTGAACAAATTTCGTTCAACCTGAATACTTCCGTTACTGCTATGCTTCACTTGTTTGAGGCAAAAATTCAGGAAAAAAACTTAAAACTAGTAACAAGCTACGACAAGAAAATCCCAGCCATTTTGATAGGTGATCCCGTTCGTTTACATCAAATTATTTTGAATTTGGTAAGTAATGCAGTGAAATTTACTTCAAAAGGACAAATTAAGGTTAGTATTGATTTGCTGCACGAAGAGGTCGGTAATGTGACATTACAATTTGCAGTGGAGGACACCGGCATTGGGATACCGCCGGATAAAATGGAAACTATTTTTGAAAATTTTCAACAAGCATCCAGTGAAACAGCCAGGCTGTTTGGAGGAACTGGATTGGGACTTGCAATTGCCAAACAGTTGGTTGTAAATCAAGGTGGCAATATCGGTGTGAAAAGTAATCCGAAAGGGTCTGTTTTCAGCTTTGAATTATGCTTTCTCAAAACAACCAAAACTCCCGATTTAGATACAGAAATAATAACGCCGGATATGAACGTAAAAGATATTAAAGTACTGGTAGTTGAAGATATTGCGCTCAATCAATTGCTCATGAATACGTTGTTAGACGATTTTGGGTTCGACCGCGATATGGCAGATAATGGCAGGATCGCCATTGAAAAACTGCAATTGAAATCATACGATATTATTCTGATGGATTTGCAAATGCCCGAAATGAATGGCTTCGAAACCACCGCATTCATTCGGAATACCATGAATTCTAAAATTCCTATTATCGCGCTGACGGCCGATGTGACCACTGCTGATTTAGCCAAATGCACAGCGGTGGGCATGGATGATTATATTGCCAAGCCCGTCGACGAAAGATTACTCTATAAAAAAATAGTTGGTTGGGTTAAAAAAAATACACCTGATAAGATGAACATACCCAATACTGTTGATCAACCAGCAGTAATACGGTTCACCAATCTTGATTATTTGAACAGGCTTACAAAAAACAATCCCAGACTGATGCGGGAAATGATGGAAGCCTATTTAATGCAGACGCCTCCATTGGTTATTGCTATGAAACAAAGTTTGGAGGTGGAAAATTGGGAACTATTGTACGCAGCCATACACAAAATGATTCCTTCCTTTTCAATTGTCGGTATGAGTACTGATATTGAAGATATGGCCAAAAAATTGCAGGGATATGTAGGAGCACGACTACAGACCAATGAAATTACATGGCTGGTGGGACAAATTGAAAATAGCTGTATGCATGCCTGTGCAGAACTGGAAGTTGAGTTAACTCGAATTAATAATTAAAAATGATAAAGGTATTACTTGCGGAGGATGATTTCGACGATCGGGTTTTCTTTAGAAAAGCGTTAGTAGAAATGCCCATTGTGACACACCTGACCTGTGTGTTCAACGGGGAACAGTTAATGGAGCATCTTGCTGAGAATGCTGAAAATTTTCCCGATATCCTTTTTCTCGACCTGAGTATGCCCCGCAAAAACGGATTTGAATGCCTGTCGGAAATAATGGAAAATCATAAAATGCAGCATTTGCATGTGGTAATGTTTTCCACATCCTATACACGGGATAGTAATTATGAAAAGACTATGATTGATATGCTTATCAAAATCGGAGCAAAAGATTTTATTCGTAAACCAACTAATTTTGAACAACTTAAACAAGTTGTCTATGAGGTACTGGTCGGTTTGAAAAAATAATTCATGGATAGGCTATTGTGATGGGCTGCCAAATCCCAGACATGCCTTTAATCGAAAAATATGAATTTACAAACAATTAATATTCTCCTTGCAGATGATGACAAGGACGATCGGTTCTTTTTTAAAATGGCCTTAGATGCGCTGTTAACCCCCACCCAATTCGAAACAGTCGCAGACGGAGAAAAATTAATGGACTTCCTGGTTGGGAATGCCCACCAATTGCCCGACGTCCTTTTTTTAGACTTGAATATGCCCCGCAAAAACGGCTTCGAATGCCTGTCCGAAATAAAACGCAGTAAAATCCTCCAACAACTGCCAGTCATCATATTTTCCACTTCCTTCGAGCAGGAGGTGGTGAACCTACTTTACGTCAACGGTGCACAGTATTTCATGCGGAAACCAGCGGAATTTTCTCAACTGAAAAAGATAATTCAACAAACGGTTGAACTGTTCTCCAGTAATCATATTGTACCGCCAACAAGAGAAGAATTCGTGCTTATTGTTCAAAATAGCTTGACGGATTAAATGATGTCTACCCTGGAATCTCCGATACCCCATGACCTCGCCCAGGCCTGCGTAGAACTGGCCGTTGAAAAAGAAAAAAACGACAAACTCGTTAAGGCTTTGCACATTGCCAATAAAGCGATAGCCTTTCAAATAGAGGAAAAAGGCAAGCGGGCGGAAGAATTAAGCATTGCCAACAAGGAATTGGCTTTTCAAAAAGAAGAAAAGGGTAAACGGGCGGAGGAACTCCTCATTGCCAATAAGGAACTTGTCTTTCAGGATAAAGAAAAGGGCAAACGGGCGGAAGAATTAAGTATCGCCAATAAAGAATTGGTATTTCAGGACGAAGAAAAGGGCAAAAGGGCGGAAGAACTCCTCATTGCCAATAAGGAACTTGTCTTTCAGGATAAAGAAAAAGGCAAGCGGGCAGAAGAATTAATTATTGCTAATGAAGAACTCGTCTTTCAGGATGAAGAGAAACTGAAAAGGGCCGAGGAACTCACCATCGCCAACAAAGAACTTGTTTTCCAAAATGAAGAGAAGGAAAAACGGGCCGCTGAGTTGATTAGCGCCAATAAAGAATTATTGGCATTTACCTATATATCCAGTCATGATCTGCAGGAGCCACTTCGTAAAATTCAAACTTTCGTGACGATCATTCTCGAAAACGAAATGGAGAACCTTTCCGAAAATGGTAAACATAATTTCCAGCGCATGCAATTGGCCGCAGGTAGGATGCAGCAACTGATTGATGATCTGTTGGCATTCTCCCGTATCAGTACTACCGAACTCGAATTTGAAACAACGGAACTCCAAATTATTATTGAAGAAGTAAAAACGGAGCTCAGGGATACTATTCTTGAAAAACAGGCGAATATCAATGCCACAGATCTCTGCCCTGTTAATATTATCGCTTTTCAATTTCGGCAGCTCATGTATAATCTGATCAGCAATGCGCTCAAGTTTTCAAATCCGGGCACTCCTTCGCAGATCATTATTAAAAGCCGCATTGATAAAGGGAGCCAACTCAATAATGCCAACCTTTCGCCCGAAAAAAATTATTGTCATATCATGGTGAACGATAATGGCATTGGCTTTGAACCCCATTTCAACGAACGTATTTTTGAAGTCTTCCAGAAACTGCATGGCAAAGAAGTTTATGCGGGTACAGGAATTGGCCTTGCTATCGTAAAAAAAATTGTGCAAAATCACAATGGCTCCATTACTGCTACCAGTGAATTAAATAAAGGAGCTCAGTTCGATATTTATATTCCCGCCTGAACAATGTCAGATACGTGTGAATTATGTAACTTATTATTGAAATTGTGTAATGCCGACCCCAAAAACAGGGCTTGCCTTTAGGAAGACTTAATTCATCTATTACTTTTCATCATTCTTATGTGTATTCAAACCATTTTATTAATTGAGGATAATGCCGACATTCTTGACAATCTTGACGAGTACCTGCAATTGGAAGGCTATCACACTTTGATGACAAAAAATGGAAAAAAGGGGATTGAACTGGCCAATGCCTTTATCCCCGATTTGATTATCTGCGATGTAGTGATGTTCGAAATGAATGGACATGAAGTGCTCCGGTCACTTTTGGGCTCCGTTCAAACTGCTGCAATCCCATTCATTTTTAGTTCTTCCTTGTCTGAAAAAAACGATGAAACGGAATCTCGAAAACTTGGCGCAGATGATTATATTGTCAAACCATACGAACTGGAAACGCTGCTGAAAATGGCAAAAAACTGGATAAAATCCGGAAGTAAAAGACAGTTATGCCCAACTTCCTAAAACCGCACAGATTGCTGCTGCAGCAGAATCAGCTGCCCACGGTAAATGGCTTTGCTTCAACACCAGTTGACGTAGAAGAACGCACCCAAAAATATCTTTCAAAATCCGCTACAGCTGCTTACCGCCAATTAAACCGGGTAACCACTTTTGATTAGGTAACTGAAACGGGTAACTGAAAATTATTGTCAGAATTGTCGACCATAATTTCCTTCAGGCAAGAATAACCAGCAACCAGAAGTAAAGGCTCTAGCAATTATCAGTTTAAAATATTTCTTAATGAAAAACGTATGATTTCGGCCAAAATATGGCTTTCGAAGGAATCATTGGAGGTTTATGGAACCTCAAAAGAGCCTAAAAGCCGTCCAATTGCTTATAATGCATTAATTTTTTTTGCAAACCGATAATGGCTGAAAAGGCACTAAACGCATGTGGAAATTTATCCAATTTTATTAAAATTTTGTTTCCTTTAATTAAAAAGCAACTTTAAGCGGAGTAGGTGCATAATTTTCCTTATATTATTGGATAAGATCGAATTAAAAAGCAATACTATTTTTTAATTTTGCTCCAAAGGAAATTTATTTTTATTTTATCTGATCTTTTTTTGACAATTTTCTTGCAAAGGCCGCCTGCGTTTATACCTTTGCCCCGATTTTTTAACAGCCTCTTAACTAATCATTGCTTTTTGTTTAGATGTCGTCTAAATAATGTCTGTTTTGCTTTAGGGTTTTGTTAAGAAATGTTTCAGTAGATACCTTTGCGGCACGATTTCCGAATCTTGATGAGGCTGGATTTTTTTTAGCATAACTTAATACCATACACCTTATATTATATGATGCTTAAACGCATTACCTGGGTTTTTGCGCTTTTACTTGCAACTTCTGCCACGCTCTTGGCCGGCCCTACCAAAGAGGTTGGAAAAGAGCTTTTCACTGCTAACTGCGCTTCTTGTCACAACAAAAACATGAAAGATAAACTCACTGGTCCCGCTCTTGGCGGTGCTCAGGGACGTTGGGGCGATGATAAAGCCCTCTACTCATGGATTCGGAATTCCCAAGCTTTGATCGGCACTGGACAACCACGTGCCGTTGAACTCTGGAATACCTGGAAGCCAACGCTGATGAACAGCTTCACGGGTTTGAAAGATGATGATATCGCAAGTATTTTGCTTTACATTGAAGACGTATACACCAAACCTGCCCCTGGTCCTGTGGCTCCAGTTACTGGCGGCACTACTCCGACAGAGGATAGCGGTTCCATGTGGCTGTTTGTTGGTCTCGGATTACTGCTCGCTTTGTTGGCATTTGCGCTCATGCGGATTATCGATCACCTCGGCAACGTATCCCGGGTGGCGGAAGGTGGTCAACCCATCGAGAAGTCCTGGGTTAATACACTGTCCAGTAAAGGTTTCATTGCTTTTCTCGTTTTTGCCAGCACGCTTATTTTGGGCTACAAAACCGTGGACAATGCAACACGTATGGGTCGTGAACAGAATTATGAGCCTGATCAACCGATTAAGTTCAGCCATAAAGTGCACGCCGGAACGAATAAAATTGACTGCCAATACTGTCACGATAGTGCACGTCGTTCCAAGCATTCGGGCATTCCGGGTACAAATACCTGTATGAACTGCCATAGTGCAGTAAAAAAGGGCTCACAGTACGGTACCGCTGAAATTACAAAGATTTTTGCGTCTATTGGCTTCGACCCCTCTACAAGTACTTATATTCAGGACTATAATAATAAATCGGAAAAGGAAGTAGAAGATATCTACAAAAAATGGATTGGTCAGGAATATATGGCGGATAAAAGCCTAACTGCTTTAGATGATAATGGCCGTAGTGTAGTAGATAACCAATGGGATGGGATCGTTAAAGCATTGAAAAATGACTCTAACGGTAAAATTCAGGGACCAATTGAATGGACCCGTATCCACAACCTACCCGATCACGCTTATTTCAACCACGCCCAGCACGTAAATATCGGACAGGTTGCCTGTCAGAAATGTCACGGACCTGTTCAGGAAATGGATGTGGTTTATCAGTACGCTTCGCTTGGAATGGGCTGGTGTATCAGTTGCCACAGGGAAACTGAGGTTAAATTTGGTAACGGCTTTTACAAAAATTACAACGCTGCGTATATCAAGGCCCACAAAAAAGAGTTGGGCAAATCTGATACGGAAGCCGATAAAATTGTAGTGGAAGACGTTGGCGGTCTGGAATGCCAAAAATGCCACTATTAATTTAATCAGCTAACGTGCTGATTAGATAACGTGCTGACAAAATAGTTAACTCAATAACAAATCCTTGGATGTTCGAATGCTTAATCATTCGAATACTTCGAATCTCATACATATATTTATGAATCACGATAACGGTATTTGGGTAAGTTCGGATGACCTGAATCGCGGGGAGAACTTCCTCAAGTCGGCTGAAAAAGAATTTTCTGTTGAAACAGCTGTCGAAACAGATGGTCAATGGGAAGCCAGCCGGCGCGATTTCCTCAAAATAATGGGCTTTGGTATTGGTGTGGCAACGCTGAGTGCTTGCGAAACACCCGTAAAAAAAGTAATTCCTTACGTTTCAAAACCCGACGAAATCGTCCCGGGCGTTGCTAATTACTTTGCTTCTTCTATTGTGGATGGCGGTGATTATTGCGCGGTGCTGGTAAAAACACGCGAAGGCCGTCCAATTAAAATCGAAGGAAATTCACTTTCATCTGTTTCAGGTGGTGGTACCAGCGCACGTGCTCAGGCAAGTGTTCTCAGCTTGTATGATACTAAGCGTATCAAATCTGCCGGAACTATCGCCAATGGAACCCTTACTGAAAAATCGTGGTCCGATCTGGATACCGATATTAAAGCCAAATTAGCAGCAGGAAATGTTCGTATTCTTACCAATACGATCATGAGTCCCTCTGCTAAAGCCGCAATGGCTGAATTTACAGCAAAATATCCATCCGCTCAGGTGGTTGCTTATGATGC
>JBILHQ010000362.1:0-3782 GCA_044350415.1 Saprospiraceae bacterium
AGTAGCAGATGTGCCATCTACAGCACTTGAAAAAATCATATTGCTGTCCAACCTTGAAAAAAACATCTTATTCCCGCTTGAAAAAAGAGCGAAGGCCGACAAATCCCCATGAGAATCAGGGGTAACCACTTCATTTCCGGAACCATCAAGATTACTACGGAATATCCTTCCATGTTGGTTATCTGCCCAATATATTTTATTATTCAAAGGGTCAATCTCCAGATCGACCGGGATTGCAATGTCAGAATTTATGGCCTGACCATTTCCTCCAATTCCATCCTGGGATAGTAGAATTTGGTGACTTATGGTATTCGTCCAGTATATTTTGGATATGTTTGGGTCAAGTACAAAATCGTATGCAGCCAAAACATCTTCACTTATTTCAATATTAGGATTGTCTGTGGGTGTTCCAAAAGGGACAGAGACAATGTTGTCTCCTCCTCTGTTTAAGACATAAAGTCTCAGTTCCTGGGCTGACAAGGACTTTGCCATAAGCAAAGAAAAAAAGATCGCAGTGAAAGGAAGTGGGTATCTCATGCAATAGGAGTTGCTCAATTTCATAAATGATTTGGATTGGATGTTAAAACAGATAGCGAAGAATAAGATACGAACACGGAAAAGCAGGAGGTAAGAAATGTTTCTGTTTTTCAATTTGCCTTCTGATATTATTCTCCGCCAAACATAGGGTATTCCTGCGATAGGTAAGTGTTAAAGTTTTTAATCAGGCGTTAGTTTAACATAAACAAAGGCTTTTCTTATTGAACCCGATGTCAAAACAGGTTTTTGAGGCAGTTTTCTTCGATGTTGTCAGTAGGTAATACCATTGTTTCTCATTCGCAGGATGGTATTCTTTTTGTATCTCCGTTTTGACAGACCTACTTCTTAAATGCCTCAACACCCATACCCAATCAAAAAAGCAACCACCAAAATCACCAGAATAAACCCGGAATAATCCGGCCCTTTCTCCACAAAATGCGGCACATCCACAACCCGCCCATACATTTTCCGCCGCATTTCTTCATTTATCCGCCGTTGCACCGCGAGCGCCATCTTCCGCTGCTGGTGTTGTGCTGCGACCTGTTGCTGTACCCATTGTTCCTCTTTAGTATAAGGCGACGGTGCCACAGTCTGTGCAGGTTCAGGTGTCTTATTGGGAGTACTCTTTTGCAAAAACGATTTCGCCGCATTTCTCTCAGCATCCGTCGCACCGGAATTCACCGCTAAATCCCGGATTTTTTCATCTCGGGTTCGGGTATCTTTCATATCAGCAATAGATTAACGGGTGAAATAATCCGGCGATGGCCAGGAGAAACAGCGCGGGTCGTAGACCTGTCCGGTATCCAACCGGGCGATCAGGTACTGCGGTTTATCACCAAAATAAATCCGGGCCATATTCACAGCAGGGGAATTGGCTTTTTTGATTTTGGCCTCCCGGGCCCAAAAGAATGCCTCGATGGCACCCATCGGTATTTCGCCGGTTTCAGGATCGCAATACCGTTGAACGGCGGTTGGCCACTGGTTGGGAAATTCACTGCAAAAAATCTGAAACTGGCGGCGGAGGAAATTATTGGGCCGGATTGTTTCGGCTTTCATGTTCGGACCCGTTACCCATAATTTGCCGGACATTTCCGGGAGATCGGCCGGTTTATCCGGCGATTGATAGGGCTTGGTTCCTTCTTGCCAACCGGTTTCGGGCGTGTAATAACATAATGCGTTTTGGATACTCCCGCCTTCGCGCCGGGCGATATGCGCCTGAATGATTTCTGCCGGATTAAAGCGGTTCTTTTCGTGGCCGCCGTTTTGGAATTGCACCTGTAGTCGTTTGATCTGTTCTTCCAGCGGAAAAACAATCAGCGAATTACTTCCCGGCCGATCCCAGCCCCAAATCTTCGGCAACCAGCCAGCCGCATTTCTCACATGCAGGAATACCGTGCTGCCCTGGGGACCAAACTGCCAAACAGGGGTGCTGGATATAGCAGGATGCGACTCCGGAGCGCCGCTTTTCCAACCATTGGAAGGCGTCCAATTATGTAGGGCATTTTTCCAGGTCTGGTTTTCCGCATTCCACCCGATATAAGCAAACAGGAAATCACCGCCGAACATCTCAAACCCCTTTGTTTTTTCCGTAAATCCACGGCGCAGGTGAGAGAGTTGGTCGTCCTGGGTGAATACCTTGTTGGCGCGGGAGCCAGGACGGGACCGGCTGAAAATGCTGGTCCATTGGCCATGAACCGAAAGTGCAGAGAGGACAAATGTGGAATCCTTGCCATGCTCATACTTCTTCGGACCTTTGTGTTGTTGTTTTGTAGACATTATCAGTAGTTAAATATTATTTATGGTACTGTATTGGGCCTTGTGAAACCAAAAAACTTCATACGTCCAGGCAAGGAATACCGCATTTCGATTCTTTTCCAGGTCCCCGAATTTGGAGAGCCGTATCCCAAGATACTGGTTACTTAGCCGGTTTAATGCGGCGATATCCTCGTTGTTCAGTGCCCTGACTTTGGCGATGGACTTGGTCCAACGGGGTGTATTGCAATCTAAGATCAGTTGTTTTTGGATGCCGCTGACTTCTTTGCGCATGAATTCAGCGAGGCGCTCATTGCCGTAATAAACCATGTGCGCAAATTTCCTCGAACTGCCCTGTACGAACTCCTGTCCCACCGGGGCGCCATTCAGTCGCCGCCGGTAAATCTCATCGCGGAACATCTTGTAAATGCGGCACATATAGTCCATGCCATATTTCCGGCTCCAGGCGAGAAAGGTGTACTTCCGGGTGTTTTTGCAGCCCAGATCGAGTATTTTCTGGTACAGAATATCAATCCGTTGATCCAGCGACAGCGACTCTCCGGGCATTTCGGTGCGTTGTTCCGGCATTGCCGGCCGCACCAATTCCCGCACCGCCGAAACTAAGCTACCGTTTTTCACAGTGGTATCCAGAAAGGTTCCGGGGGTGTAAATCCAGCGTTTTTCGTCGTTTTCCAGCCAGGCTGCCTGTTTTTCAATGGCCTCTTTCAGGGTGGCAGCAGAATACTGCCGCAGGATTTCTTCGAGACTTACCATGGCTTTTTGTTGAATTTCTTTAGAAAAATCATGTTTCATACAGGTTTTTTCGGCGTTGTAGCGCACCCGGCCAGCCTTCAACATCGGCAGGTAGATCCGGGCCATCAGAAGAAGCCACAGTTGTGCTGCGGCATTATAGCGCGAACTTGGGGGGGCGGCGCAACCGGGGGGCTGATCACCTGTTTTTTCAGCATTTGTTGGCGTCGGAACGTGGATGCCTTCTGCGTCTTGTTGGTCCTCCGGTTTTTTTATGTTGGTTGACATCCCGTCGGGGTGGCTGTCTGCGTCTTGTTGGTCAACTGTGATTTTTGTTTTTGTGGGTTGCGGCATTGCCGCTTCATCTTCGATTTTGCCGCATTCTCCTTTCTTCTTTTTATTTTTTAAGTTATTTAGTATTAATACTGCGGAACTTTCCTCCGTATAATTATTTTTAAGTGAGCTAATGTGTTGATTTTCAATACTCCACTCGTTTTCCATTTTCCAGTCCGGCCCCAGTACATATTTCAGGTTGACAAAGCCGATATGCCCTCTCCTGCCTTTCCGGTCAGGCTGTCCCTGGGCATTGATTCCGGTCCAGTCTGTGAAGAAATCGAATCCTTTAGACAGGACGCCATTGGCATGCCTTGTAGTCTTGTTTGCCGTGATCTTGTATCTGATATCCCGGATAGTCCTGAAAGCGTTGTCCAATTCTACCGGCATTCCATTTGCCCTGCGCGGAA
>JBILHQ010000363.1:0-3781 GCA_044350415.1 Saprospiraceae bacterium
CAGGGGGCACCGGAAACAGATTTGTTGGTCTTAAAAGGAATTCTCGGAAAAATGGAAAGCTGTTTTCACGGAAAAAGCTCCGGTATTGATCCGCTGACCAGTTACCTTGATCAACCCTTACTGATCGGCAGTACGGGAGCACTTCATCTGCTGCCTGAATGGAGTATTCCGAATGGCGTAACAGTTTTTCTGGCGGATACTCAACAAGCACGCCAGACAGGAGGGCTGGTATCCTGGTTTTTGGAACAATATGAACAGCCTGCCTTTTCCTCTTTATTCGAAGAAAAAATACTGCCTGCCTATCAGACCATGCTGCAGGCATGGTTGGCTGGGGATAGCCAACTATTCCTGCTACATTTGCAGACTGTCTCGCAATGGCAACTACAATACCTGCAGCCGATGCTTCCCGCTCAACCCGAGCTGCTGCAATGGTGGACGGAAGGCATTGCACAAGGCGAAACGGTGCTTAAAATTTGCGGTGCAGGTGGTGGTGGTTTTGTACTTGGATTTACCACTGCTCCTGAAAAAGCCCTTCAATTAGCACAAAATGCCAAAATACCGCTCATTTTCCCATTCAATTCAGCAGATTAATGCCCAGATTTACAATTATCACATTCCTTTTTCTGGTTTTTTGGGGATTATTCAGCGATATCCTTGCCAATGTGCGCCCACTGTGGTGCCATATTGAAGGCGTTCATTATTTCCCTGCATTCAGGAGTATTATCAATCGGGGGAAAATTGATTACGGAGACCCGCATTTGAAAACTTTTGAAGAAAATAACAGCTGGCAAATACTGCCTTCGGCAAACAGAATAATGCCATTGATCCAATATGCCGGCAATATCAGAACGCCGGATAAAAAAATGCCACCGTTGTCGAAAGGAAGTTCTGGCGCAACCCATTGGTTAGGAACAGATACAGAGGGGCGCGATGCGCTTGCTGCATTATTTGCCGGGGCACGCACCGCACTGCTTACAGGTGCTGTTGCCATGTTTATTTCGTTGTTGCTGGGAGGCTTTTTAGGGGGGGTGGCTGGTTATTTTGGCGACACGGGCGCATCGGCGAGTAAAGGCATGTTGCTCGCACTTAGTACTGGGGTAATCATTTCCCTTTTTGTCACCTTGATCTCCCGCAAAAGCATTGCCGCTGCCGATGGCCTGAGTGCTACCCAGGCCTCATTGTGTGTGCTGGCTATCATGGGAGCAGCTTTTGCTGTGGGGAAAATTTTAAAAAAAATTCCTTTTTTGTCCTCCAGGGTGACACTGCCGCTTGATTTAGTCATTTTACGGCTAGCCGAAATTTTCAGTGCAGTGCCAGGATTTATTGTCTTGCTGACGGTCAGTGCCATGATGGTCGATCGGTCGCTGATGAACATGATCATTTTAATTGGTTTTATTTCCTGGCCTGGAACGGCCCGCTATTTGCGAGCGGAACTCCTCAGAATCAGGCAACTGGAATATATCACTGCCGCAAGGGGCCTGGGGCTGCCCGAATGGCGAATATTATGGCAGCACGCCTTACCGAATGCCGTTCGGCCTGTGATGGTGGCCTTTGCGCTCGGAACCGCCAGTGCCGTATTATTGGAAGCAGGCATCGCTTTTTTAAATATCGGCAACTACGATATCAATCAGATTACGTGGGGGCAATTGCTGCAGGCAGCCCGGAGTAATATAGAATTATGGTGGGTATGGCTACCGCCCGGAGTGATCATTTGCTTGCTGGTTGGTGCGCTTTTTGAGTGGAGCGAAGCACTTAACAAGTGAAGTCTTCCGGAAAAGTTGAACAAAAAAGGTAAACTTCGGTTTTTTAAAGGATGATGATTTGAAAAAGCACGAAAATCAATCAGAAAGTTTCTCTTTTTAACGACCACTATTACAACAATTTACAGTCCTTTCATGCGACGTGATTACCTGATATTGACGGGCTTGGCATTACTTTTTTTCTTTCCCTTCCTCGGAGGAGTCCATCTCTTTGACTGGGACGAGATCAATTTTGCCGAATGTGCGCGCGAAATGATTACGACTGGCGACTATTTCAGGCCACAGATTGATTTTGAACCTTTCTGGGAAAAACCGCCTTTGTTTATCTGGATGCAGGCGGCATCCATGCACTTTCTGGGTATCACCGAATATGCAGCCCGGTTTCCCAACGCTGTTTGCGGGTTACTTACCCTCCTGATGGTCTTTCATATCGGCCAGAAATTACACGACCGCCACTTTGCCTGGCTATGGTCGCTGGCATTTCTGGGCAGTATTCTCCCCAACTTATACTTCCGGTCAGGAATAATAGATCCCTGGTTCAATTTATTTATTTTCACTGGTATTTATGGATTCATCCAGTTCCGCTGGCAATTTTTTGCACAAAACAAGCCAGCCAGCTGGTGGAACAGGTACAAATATTTATTGTTAGGCGGCATTGCGTTGGGACTGGCAATAATGACCAAAGGCCCTACGGCCTATCTCATTGCATTTTTAACCCTGTTTACTTATTGGGGAATCAGAAAATTCAAGAGCAAATGCTTTTTCAACCATTTGGTATACTTTTCCCTGGCAGCGGCCTCTGTTTCCCTGGTCTGGTTCGGTGTGGAGGTCATCTTACATGGCCCCTGGTTTATTAAAGAATTCATTACCTACCAGATACGATTACTAACGACCACCGATTCCGGTCATGGCGGATTTCCTGGTTATCATTTTGTGGTATTATTGCTGGGTTGTTTTCCCGCCTCTGTTTTTGCCATTCCCAATCTTTATGGCGATCGGCAACCCGAAGAGGAATTGATGGAATCGCATACCCTGGATGTGTGTAAGCGCAGTGATTTTGCGACCTGGATGCAAATTTTATTCTGGGTGGTGCTTATTTTATTCACTGTGGTGCAAACAAAAATTGTACATTATTCTTCCCTTGCTTATTTTCCGCTGACGTACCTGGCCGCACTTACTATTTGGCGATCAATACGTTGGGAAGTTACCCCGAAGGTTACCGGAATTTTATTACCGGTAATAGGCATATTAGTGAGCGGTGTTGCTGCGGCCGTTCCATGGTTGGGCCAGCACCTGGATCTATTAAAACCATTATTTGTGCATGATAATTTTGCATTGGAGAACCTGAAAGCCAATGTGCAATGGGAATTGTGGCAAAGCTGGCCAGGTATTTTGCTGCTGTTAGCCAGTATAGGAGCAACATGGTTGTGGTTTAAGAACAGGTCTTGGGAGGCAGCGCAGTTGATTTTCATGAGCAGCGCCATTTTCGTTACTTTTACCCTTATTTTTTATATCCGCAACATTGAGGGCATATCGCAACTGGCCGCGATCGAGTTCTACCAAAGCAAAGCCAACGAAGATTGTTACGTGCGAACAATTGGGTTTAAAAGTTTCGCGAACCTGTACTATAGTGAAAAAAAGGCAGTGATTGGCGACGTTCACCAGGATGATCTTGAAAAATTAATTAATGAGCAGCAAACCAAAACAGTGTATTTAGTCGCCAAGTTAACAGACCCGTCCAATCCCCCTCAAATTCCCGGTTTTACAGAGATTTACCGGAAAAATGGATTTGTATTTCTGGAAAAAAGAAACGGGCATCCAAGCATTACGCCAGATACCCGGAAGTGAACTATAAACAAACAAAAATAATTAATACAAATTAGTTCGTTCTTTATGGCTGCTTTTGGAGCAATTGAAAGACAAATATAGGACACCAATTCAGCCTTGCGCATAAATTAATACAAAGAATGAAAAATATATTTTTGACGACCTTCTTCCTGGCCTATTTTTCACCTTTTATT
>JBILHQ010000021.1:0-42670 GCA_044350415.1 Saprospiraceae bacterium
TGACGATTTCAAGTTTCTGTTCCTTGCTGAACTTCTTTCTAAATGGTGACATACTGATTCGTTTTTAAAAGTGAATTTACTACTTTTTTTAACTTATCTTAGTGTCTACTTTCTTGACAAGGTCCAAATCTTTATTCACGCACCATCTCCCCACACTCGCATCATACCACCGCGCCCCATAATCATTCCATCCCAGCCCAAAATCATCATTCATCTCCTTCCCATTATACTGGTACTTGGTATCAATCGCAGCATCATTCATCCATGGGCCGCTCATAGCTAAGCCGAAGGGGTAGTAGTGGTTTTCCTGTAGCACTTCATTATCCGTTCCGGAGGTTACGTCCACTATTCCGTTCCCGTTTTTATCAGTGAAGGTCAGTCGGGTATTGCCGAGATGATCTTTGATATTGTACTCATAACGCAACGCATCCGCGCTTGTTGTGCCTGTATTGGTGTTAAATATCCGTCCTTCTCTATGTCCAATGCTTTCCAAACTCAAAGATAAAGCAAGAGTGGTTCTGTATTCGATTCCGCCCACATAATCCTGTGTGTACACCAATACACCTGCATCTTTCACCGTTTTTCGGAGTTTTCTGCCGGAGCCGTCGTAGAGGATGTCGATGGTTTGGTCTGCCCCTGATGGTAAGGAGAAGGTCATTTTTTTGGGGAGATTCAGGAAGTTATACTCAACTGACAGAAATTTATAGGGATCGGCGGTCATATTGCCGTTGGCATCGTAAGTATATAGTGCAGTACCCGGTGCTGCGGCGGGGTTGTTCCATCCGTTCGCTTTCGAGACCGTTGGTGCGGAGTCGGTTATTTTTTGGAGTTTGTTGGTGTTGGTATTATTAGGTGTAAGCGAGGGCATCGATTTGGCCATCGGTCCAGCAGGTGGCCCACCATTTAAAGTTATTAGAAGAAATCAGAGCAATGGGTTATGCCGGTTCGCTTTCCAGTGTTTATCGATTTACCCGGTGGTTGCCTCAAGATAATGATCGTCAGGATGTGCAAAGAATGGTACTGGCAAAGGTGGAAGTGTGGTCGTCCAGGAAAGCTGCAAGATTGCTTGGAAAACATTCCGATTCGTGGACAGTTGAAGAAGATAAGTATCTGGAAGCGTTCTTCAAACTTTGCCCCGGTGCAGAAAAAGCCCGGAAGATTGCATTTGAATTCCAGGACATGATGAAGAAGAAAAAATCGGAATTACTGGATTCCTGGATCAAAGACGCCCTTGAGAACGATATCGAAAACCTGAAACGATTCGCTCAAGGCATCCGACAGGATTATGATGCGGTCAAAGCGGCCTTGACTTTGGAATGGAGTAACGGGCAGGTCAAAGGCCAGGTGAATCGGCTGAAGACCATGAAGCGCCAGATGTACGGGAGGGCAGGATCCAAACTGCTCCGAAAACGAATTTTATTCCGCTCCGGGTGACTTTCACCAAAATTGACGAAGAACCACTTTGCAGCGAATTATGCACGACATGTTTCCGGTCAACGCTACAACTGATAGCTTATAACCTGACAACTGATATTCTGACACTTAAACATCAAAAGTCACCACTACCCTGTTCGTCTTGGGGTGTGCCTGACAAGTCAATACATAACCTGCGGCCACTTCATCTTCTTCTAAGCCGTAATTGACCTCCATGTCCACTTCGCCCTCGAGCACTTTGGCTTTACAGGTACTGCAAACACCACCTTTGCAGGAAAAAGGTAAATCGGCACCTGCGCGCATCGCAGCATCGAGCAAAGTACTGCCATCGGAAGGCAGCCTGAAATCAAACTCAACGCCATCCTGAATCACCGTGACGGATGCTTCTAAGGAAGGTGCGGAAAATACAGGCTTGACACCGGTACGTTTGGCAGAATTACTGGTAGTAAATAATTCAAATTTTATCTTTTTAGAATCAACGCCCAATTGGGTCAATTGATCTTTTACGGAGAAAATCATCTCTTCAGGACCGCACAGAAAAAAAACATCCACGGCTTCCGGTTTGAAAAAATAGCGTGCAAAAGTGATGCACTTTTCACCATCGATATGGCCCTGAAACAGATCATTGGCCATTGATTCCCGGCTGAATACGTGGTTCACCGCAATTCTGTCGGGGAATTTATTTTTTAATTCCTCCAGTTGCTCCCGGAAAATAATCTGGTCGAAGCCCCGATTGCCGTAAAACAACACAAAACGGCTGCCTGGCTCCTCCTGCAATACCGTTTTCAGAATGGAAATAACAGGCGTAATACCACTACCCGCCGCAAAAGCAACATACAATCGGTTGGCTTTTGCTTCCGTTTCCACAAAAAAACGCCCTTCCGGTGGCATTACCTCTAACGTATCGCCCGCCCGAAGGGTTTCATTGGCAAACGAACTGAATAGACCGCCTTCCACTTTTTTGATCGCCACCCGCAAGTCGTGCTCATAAGGTGCCGTACAGACCGAATAGGAACGACGGACTTCCTCCCCATTCAACTGCGTGCGCAGTGTCAAATACTGACCTTGCTTAAATTGAAATATATCTTGTTGATTATCAGGAACTTCAAAGGAAACAGAAACACATTCGGGCGTTTCCCGACGGACTTCCCGCACTCGTAACGAATAAAACTGCATGGTTGGGCTGGTACTTGATTAGGGGGCAAAGATGCGGAAAATAAATTAAAAATTAGTCGGTTAGTCCCAGGTCAGTTAGTCCCAGGTCCGTAGAGTGTACCCCAAGCAGGGCGATTTATAGTAATGTCCTCCCGGCTTGGGGTACAATCTACGGACCTGGGACTAACTGACCTGGGACTAACCGACTAAAATTTATTTAACAAAAATCTGCTTCAACTGGTCCACAATTTGCCCGCTGCCGGACAAACTGATAGTGTTGATTTTTTCAGCGATTTTCTCCACATATTCCATCTCCTTCAATTTGTACAACATCGCATTATCCTCCATCAATTTAGCAGTATTCAGCAAGCTTCGGGTTGAGGCCGTTTCTTCGCGGCGCATGATCATATTGGCTTGAGCGCGTTTTTCAGCGATCAATACCTGGTTCATGATCTCTTTGACATCCCCTGGCAGGATAATATCTTTCAAACCGCAGTCGATCAATTCAACGCCCAATTGAGCCGCGTTATCGACACTGGCGGCTTTAACCTGCTGTGGAATATCGTTTTTGCTCTCCATCAGCTCGTCGAAAGAAAGGCGACCCACCCATTCCCGCAGGGCCAACTGCACCAATACGTACAATTGTTTATCAAAATCACGGTTCTCTGTGACGGCTTTCACCGGGTCAGCCAGGCGGAACTGTACCGTAAAGTTGATACGCAACTGCGCTTTATCTTTGGTCAGGATTTCCTGTCCCAGGATATCGAACGATTGTTGGCGCATATCCACTTTTTGGAAGAGCAGGGAAGTACTGTTTTTCCAAAAATAAAAGGTACCTGGAGCCAGCAAACCGGACAGTTTTCCATCTACAAACAGTAATCCTTTTTCGTAAGATTCCACTTTAAATCCACGAACGAACGGTGTCAACTGTCCTTTTTCCAAGAGGTTTTTATCGATATTTTCCGGAATCTCCAGAGTCGACAAATCGGCCTTTTCGAAACGGTAGGCAGTCGCCCCTTTCCAGAAAGCAAACTTCCCTGCGGTCAATACTTGTTTGAACAGGTTATCCTGGTACATCAGGGCAATCTCGTGGTCTTTTACCTCCAAAATATCCAGCAAACCAGCCAGTGGTGCATGTTGCAGCAAAACATTGAGTTCACTCATCGGCAAAAACGGCAGCGACATATTGTACAATTCCATTGTTTCCCCGAAAAACAACCAGTAAGACCCAGCGGTCAGCACGCGTTTCAATTCGCCTTTGGCAAAAACCAATCCGACAAAATTCGTGTTAATCGTAACTTTTTTCATTGCTTATATAAAATTGGGTTAATGTTAAGAAAAACAGACACACCAGGCATTACCCATCTATCGTCGACGGAAGTACAGGGAAGGCAAAGGGATAGCAGGGCCCGACTGACAGGAACGATGTACTGTGGAGCCAGAAAAATGAAAAAAGTCGAAACCCTATTCATTGCCCCGGTCATGTGTACACGATCATCTGCAGCCATTGCCTGACATGCGTTTTACCTTTTCTGTACCTGCTAAGTCTGAATAAACTGCTGGAAACCAGCCAGATAATATCCAGTGTGTCCATGAGGCGATTTGTAGAGTACCTCTTCTCTGAAAATCATGGATTTAACAGTCCATTGCGTTACCAATTTGCATTCCAATGTTGAGTTGGAAGCAGGATTCGAACCTGCAAAAAAGTTGTGTTCTACCTGACTGAACTAAACCCTGCTGTGGCAGGGTGATGGGAGTCGAACCCATGACCTCAACTGGTATACTAAAAACATATCCCTTACCCGAATATTGCAGTGCACGCACGCAACACGATGGGGCTATTCAGAAACCCGCAGCTTTGTGTATGGGTATGTTTAAAAGCCAAATTTGGATTTACGATTTACGATTAATCCGATTTACGATTCAATCGTAAATCGAATCAATCGTAAATCGTAAATCGCCCTAGTCTTCTCTCGACCCATCGTCCGCCATACGCACCATTTTAGGGGTAAATTGCGCGACTACATCCACCAATTCCTGCTGCGAAGCCATTACCTGGTGAATATCTTTATAGGCCATCGGTGCTTCGTCGAGACCCGCACCGATCAGAGAAACGCCATTGTCCTGAAGGATTTTTTTCAATTCCTCTTTGGTCACATTTTTCATGGCCTGGGTACGACTCATTTGTCGTCCTGCGCCGTGGGAGGCTGAGTTCAGGGCCGTTGCTTCGCCTTTTCCACGGACTAAGAACCCTGGCGCTGTCATACTTCCCGGAATAATTCCCATCACGCCTTTGGCCGCTGGTGTAGCTCCTTTGCGGTGAACGATCACTTCTTCGCCATTGTACATTTCTTTCCAGGCGAAGTTGTGGTGATTTTCCACGCGTGCCAACACAGTCCCTCCAATTGCTTTGGTCAATTTGCGGTGAATGACCTCATGACAGGCCGATGCATAATCACCAGCCAGATTCATCGCCAGCCAGTATTCCTGTCCGGCTTCGCTATCCATATCCAAATAGGCCAAATTAGCGGCTTCCTTCGGCAATTTACACAGTTCCTTGGCCAATTTGGTGTAATAACCCGCCACCGTTGCACCGAATCCACGGGACCCTGAGTGCGTCAACAAAGCCAGGTATTTTCCTTTTTCAATGCCGAGTACCGGATCGTTTTTTGAGGAGTCTATGATTCCCCATTCCACGAAGTGGTTACCTCCACCCGAAGAACCCAACTGAGTAAAAGCTTTGTCTTTCAGGTCTTTGATAAAAGCCGTCATCCCAAATTCTGAACGGTCCAATACATTATGGTACGCCCGGTCGCCTCCGCTAAAACCTTGTCCGGCACCAAATTTAGTGTGCGCAATTAACTCCCGTTTGTAAAAACTACGGTTTTCCAGCAAATGATCCCCGGGAATATCAAATACCGTCAAAGCCATCCGGCAACCAATATCCACGCCAACACCATAAGGCATAATCGCGTTTTTAGTGGCCAGAACCCCACCGATTGGCAGGCCATAGCCCTGGTGTGCATCGGGCATCAAAGCGCCGGCCACTGTCACTGGAAGACGCATGGCGATATTCATTTGCGTTTTAGCACCATCTTCGATTTGCGCCTCTCCGAATACCTGGTATTCGCCGGCAGTTTCTTTCAGAGCGATCGTATTATCCACTGGTGCTTGCGCCTCTTCAATCAGTGCAGCAGCCAGTGGCCCCAGTACTTCGTCGCCGAGAAAAGTATCCGGAGATACTTTTACTTTTTTAAGGGTGGCCATCACTTTGCTTTTGGCAGTACCGCTGTAATGTTCTGCCACAATCGCCAAAGCCAGTCCCATAATTTTTCCTTCTGTATAACCCACAGCAAGCAGGTCTTTTCCTTTAATATTCATGTTGTATTTTTTTGTTGCTGCAAAGATGAACACCTTACTACGCAACATACTTGCGCAGATAAAAAGCAATTTCAAGGCAACCGTAATTAACTACACAAATCATTGTTTATCAATTTTTTATCTGAAAAAATATTTTAAATAAAAATCTAAGTCTAGCATACTACGCAAATAAATTGCGCAGATATAAAATTCATTTCATTTATTTGCATCCGGAAGTCCAGTACATTGTCCTCCTTGCGCAGCGAAGTAATAACCCAACCGTTTCTTTTTTAGTTCCTTCGCAGTTCATTTGTTTTCTGAGGTCAAGTGTAAATATCTGTGGTGTCGATTTTCCTTCACTTCATTCAGGAGGACAGGACACTGTCCTCCTGAACGAAGTGAAGGAAAAGAGCACTGTCCTCCTGAATGAAATGAAGGAACCCCCAAAGAACCTCTCATCAATACGCCATTAAAATGAGCCTAAATAAACTCGCCCTCATCCGGTACAAAACCATCGACCAGTGTCTGGCCAACCGCGCCCGCAAATGGACGCTCGAAGACCTCATCGAAAAGGTATCCGACACCTTATATGATTACGAAGGTATTAAAGAAGGCGTGAGCAAACGCACGATTCAATTGGATATCCAGACCATGCGCAGCGACAAACTCGGCTATAATGCGCCGATCATAGTGGTGGATAAAAAATATTACACTTATGAAATCCCAAAATACAGCATTACCCAGTCGAAACTGACCCGGGGCGATCTCGACAAAATGCACGAAGTGGTGGGCATCCTGAAACACCTGAACGGATTCAATCATTTTGGCGAGATGAGCGACATGATCGCGAAATTAGAAAACAATATTTACCGCCAGGAAAAACCTGGAAAAACAGCGATCCAGTTTGAAAGTAATGCCCTTCTTAAAGGTATCGACTGGCTCACACCCACTTACCAGGCCATCCTGCATCAGAAATCGGTATTGATTGCTTATCAATCCTTCAAGGCCCGGGTGCCGGTTCAGGGCATCTATTACCCCTATTTATTGAAAGAATACCGCAACCGCTGGTTTCTCATCGCCAAACATAAATTCAAAAACGGACTGCTCAACCTGGCATTAGACCGCATCCAGGATATGACCGAAGTGCCGGGCGAAATCTGGCAGGCATATCCCGGTGTGGATTTTGAGCGATATTTCGACGATGCGATCGGCGTTACCAAAACAGAAACCGACCGACCGTCTAAAATTATCCTGCAGTTTGACCGGGCGACAGCCCCCTATATCCTGACCAAGCCGATCCATCCTTCCCAAACGATTGAAAAAGAGGACAAAAATGGCCTAATTATCACCATAAAAGTGGTGATGAATTTCGAATTGGAAAAGGAAATTTTAGCATTCGGGGAGCAGGTGAAGGTGTTGGCACCGCGCAATTTAGTGGGGAAGATTCAACGGCGACTGGAAAAGGCGCTGGGGAAGTATCAAGATTTCATAAATAAACAAGAGCCACCACCGGACAACCCGGGGTGACTCAAGCGAATTATTTTGAAAACGGACGCAAGAATATGCGCTACTCCATCTTATGCTGTTGCCTGAAGCCCACTGATGTGCTTCATCAAACCGCTTTTCAGGTTAGCTGCTTTGTTCTTATGAATATTGCCGCGACGTGCTAAACGGTCAATCATACTTACTACTTTAGGCAAAAAGGTGTTTGCCTCTGCCGGATCTTTCAGATCGCGGAGATTTTTAATCGCCGTACGGGCAGATTTTTTGTAGTAACGATTTTGCAATCGACGCTTGTCATTCTGACGGATTCGCTTGAGGGCCGACTTATGGTGTGCCATATTTTGTTATTTATGTAAATTTTCGTTAAATAGCGGGCAAAAACCCTTATTTTTTAATGCTTCTTATTTGGGCTCGCAAAGGTAAGACTGAATTTGCCAAATAAAACAATTTTTAGTGAAAAGTTTTTACAGAAAAATTTCGTTACCTAAAACAGCCGCAACCTGCCTTCAAATTAACGCTTTTAAAAATATCGTAGATTTTTTTTGCCTACATTTGTCGCTTTGAGCAGTATTGGCACAGATTTTAGTTACAGTTAGACATGTCGAACTTGAATATTCCCTCGGATCATCCGGCCGCAAAAGGAAATGTCGTCACTTTGCTGACTGCTTTCGCCGGGTATTCGGTATTGATAGGCGGTGTTTTAGGATTAGCGGTTTTTATTCGCAGATCAATTGAACATTATGATTTTACCAATTTGCTGAATACGGACGCAGAAGGTGTCTTCCGTTTATTAGCGATTGCAGCAGCGCCTGTTGCGCTCTTTTTACTTTTTCAGTCGGTTATCCGGTTAGTCCATAGAGGGGTGCTGTCGATAACGATGCGTGCAGTCATGCTTCTGGCCGGTGCATTCTTTACCTATTTTATTGGCGCACTTCTATTGCCGGCGGCCGAACAGAACAACCTGGCCTTTGCCGTAGGTGGCGGCTTAGTGCTTACCGCAGTATTTGATTATTTTACCGAACGGCAGGCAACCAGCTTCGCCTGGACAATTTTGGCGTTGATGTTATTTTCTGCATTTTCTGCCTCTATATTCTGGCAAAACAGCAGTGACCGTGATCAAAAAATCAGGTTTGAATGTGCCCAGGCGCTGGCGGAACCACGCGACACTATCTATGCAGAGCAACAACTGAACCGGCTGCACCAGGCTATAGAACAAGATGGCAAATTGCCATTCCTGATGAAAATATGGCCTATTAAGCCCAATTCCGATACTGTTAAAACCTATATTAACCAACTTATTTTTAACGAAAAATACCTCTTCCGGCATTATTCACTAACGGTCCATGCTTTTGATCGGGAGGAAGACGACCCACTTTTCATCGATCAGAAAACACCACGATCGGCCATCAATAAGGAATGGGAGGCCGCTAAATCTATCACCGCGCACCCTAACCTGCGCACCAGTTTTGCGCCTGACGGCGCCAACAGGTATATACTGCGTTGCAAAGTGGAGCGAATGAAAGACCCCAATCATCCGGTGGAAGTTTTTTGCCTGTTTGATCAGCGTTACCCGCAAACCACACAAGTATATTCCCAAATATTTGATGACCAGTCTTTTAAAAACCTAAGCGCGCTACACCAGTACGATTATGCAGTGATGAATGGCAATCGCTTAGTAGCGGAACAAGGCAACGTACATCCACAATCCCTGGCGATACGGTTACCAAACGGACAAACCGCTGCATCGCCAGCCGTTGAGCATGCTGATGCGGTAAGTATTAGTGCCGATGGTACGGTCCGTGCGGTGGTAGGCCGAAAAGCAATGGGTATTCTTCAGCCCATTTATTTGTTTTGTATTTTATTTGGTATAGCCACCGGTATTCCGCTGCTATTAGGCCTGTTATCGCGTTTGGTCTCCTTCAAATTCACCTTGCTCCCATCGGTGAAAGGTTCCTTAAGCCGCCGCATCCACTTTTCTTACTTGGGATTACTGGCGGCGGGTTTTATCGTGATCGGCACTATCACTTATAGCCACTTTTCCAAATCATCACAGGAGGCCGCTCAAAAAGAAATTGATCAGCACGCGAACGCTGTACTAACTTATCTGCGGCTTTCGGCTGCGATGATTGCGCCGCAATCGGACTCCGTATCGGCAATACTCGGCCCTCAGCTCGCGCAGTTTGCCCAAAGTCTTAATATTGATGCAGATTTATTTGATGCACAGGGAAAAACCCGGTATTCCACGCGGGAAGATTTGCGCAGGATAGGGATACTCCCTACTGCCATGAATGAAGAAGGAAAGGCAGCCCTGGATAACGGCAATGCACAAGCCGACATCACCAGCACGCTTGAAAACCACACTTTTAAAGTGCGTTACCTGGCCATAAAGAACCTGAATCAGCAAACAGTAGCTTATTTCGGCCTGCCATACAATGAAAATACCCAGGGTATCACCCGTGAAATTTCAGATTTTATCGGTATGTTAGCAGGCATTTATGTCTTCCTGCTGCTCATTGCTGCAGTCGTGACTTATTTTGTCTCCAACTCCATCACCCGGCCCCTCAATTCTATCGCCCAAAAAATAAAGGCGGTGCAATTAGAGGACAAAAACCAGGCGCTGGGATATGAAGGCGATCCCAACGACGAGATCAGCAAGTTGGTGATCGAATACAACCGAATGGTGGACAAACTGGAAGATTCCAAAGTTAAATTAGTCAAACTGGAACGCGAATCAGCCTGGCGCGATATGGCGCGGCAAATTGCCCATGATATCAAAAATCCACTGACAACCATGAAGTTGTCAATGCAACACCTGGAACGGGTATCTAATGATCCAATCCAGGCTGCGGCTTACCTCAAACGGGCCACCGGCCGTATGATCGAACAAATCGACTCGCTGGCGCAAACCGCTTCCGAGTTTTCCATGTTTGCTAATCTCGACCGCACACCACGGTCGCCGGTGGCCATCAATGATATTGTGGAAAGTGTGTACGATTTGTTTACGGAACAAAAAGACGTTGTCCTCAGTTTGGAACTGCCCGATGAAAAATACATGGTCAACGCCGATAAAAATCATTTGCTGAGGGTCTTCAACAACCTGGTAATTAATGCCATACAAGCGATTCCTTCTGACAGAGAAGGCATAGTTAAAGTAGCATTATTACGGGTTGGCAACAACGCTGTGATCAAAATCAGTGACAATGGTGGCGGTATTCCCCAGGAAATTCGCGAACGGGTTTTTGAGCCGAATTTCACCACCAAAACTTCAGGGAGCGGATTGGGCCTCGCTATTTGTAAAAAAATCATCGAAGCCCACGACGGTGATATCCGGTTTGAAACAAAGGATAATGAAGGCACAGAATTTTTCATAGATTTGCCGATCATTTAAAGCACAAAATGGAAAAATTAGACCAGTTAGCCAACCGCCATATTCTTATCGTAGGTGATGTGATGATCGACCGGTATCTTACCGGCAGTGTCACCCGTATCTCTCCGGAAGCACCAGTACCCATTGTGCGTTTCCAACAAACAGAAGACCGCCTGGGAGGAGCGGCGAATGTTGCACTAAATGTCCAGGCCCTTGGCAGCATTCCTTTACTATGTAGTGTTACCGGAAAAGACGCCGATGGCGATGCTTTTCAACAGCTTTTACCAGCACTGGGGTTAACCAACGAAGGAATTGCCCGATCTGCCCAACGCGCAACTACTGTCAAAACGCGTATTTTAGGCAATAACCAACAAATGCTCCGGATTGACAAAGAAGATACGGACGATTTGTCGGAGCAGGAGGCTGGCACATTACTAGAAAAAATCTTATTTTTGATGGATAAAAAACCAGTTGGTGCAATTATCCTTCAAGATTACAATAAAGGGGTCCTTTCCAGCGAAATAATTCGGGAAATATTAGCAGAAAGCAAAAAACGCGGTATTCCTGTTGCAGTTGACCCTAAGAAGCAGAACTTTTTTGCTTATGCCGGTGTTGCATTTTTTAAACCTAATTTAAAGGAAATCAGAGATAGTGTTCCTTTTCAGGTGACACCTGACATCAACTCTCTTCAATATGCATCGGCATTTCTAAGGACGCAATTGCAGCATGAATGGACAATGATCACTTTATCGGAAAGGGGCTTATTTTTGGATGAAGGAAATACCAAAAACGGTGAAATATACCCTACAATACCAAGAAATATTGCAGATGTGAGTGGAGCTGGAGATACGGTAATCAGTGTTGCAGCACTTGGATTGGCAGCTGGATTTTCGGGCAACAATATCGCCATTCTTTCCAATCTGGCAGGCGGACAGGTTTGTGAAACACCCGGTGTGGTGCCTGTGGATAAAGTACTGCTTGCCAAAGAATTAGCGTCGTATTCAGGTTAGGAACTGTTCTTTCAATAGACTTATTCAAGCAAGTCACAACATCACAAAAGTATGAAGCAAGCCTTACTCCTTGTGGCCTTAATGGCCACTGACAATTTCCTCTGTGCGCAAATGCCCAATTCTGCTCCTTTTGACACCTTACTCATTGAGCGGTTTGAAGCCGACCCGACCTTAAACATGTTAAACATCCCTACAGGATTTGACCAGCAGTGGGTCAATTATGACCATGACGGATTTCCTGGTTTATGTGTCAAAAACAATCCCACACCCGATGCCTGGTATTGGGAAAAGGATTTCAGTTCGGACATTTCAGCGGAAAACTCTTGCTATACCAGTTGTTCCTGGTTTAATAATGACCCTCAGGAAGATTTTCAGGCGGCCAATTGGTTGATTCTGCCGCCTGTTCTGATCCCCGATTCTTTTTGTATCCTGCAATGGAAATCGCTGTCGTATCAGGGGCCTTCCTTTTTAGATGGCTATCAACTACTGGTATCTGTGGGAACAAATGATGTCTTCTCTAATGTATTCAAGGATACTTTGTTTACCGCAGCAAGTATGGAAAGCTGCCCCAATGCCGTAGATTGCGGCTCACTGAATGTCTCCCAATATAATTTTTCACCAGGCTATATCCACGCCAACGGATTCACCAATCCTGCGTACTATTTTTATTTCCCTCCAATAGCCGCATATCGGGGCAAATTGGAACCGCATATCGTTAGTCTGGCCCAGTACGCTGGTAAACCCATTTATATTGCTTTTCTGCACGACTCCAATAATGACAATCTGCTTCAGGTGGATGACATCCTTGTGGTGGACCAAAAAACATCTGCTACCGATAATTTATCTGGAATTACAAGCCATTTTGTTATCACCCCTAATCCGTCAACCACCACTGTCAGGGTAGAATGGACTTTGTTTGAGCCATCCGCTACAGAACTTGAAGTCCGGGATATCGCGGGGCATTTAGTACATACTGTTTATTTTCCCGAACAGTCTGCGCATCAGTATGAAATGAATATTCAGGCATGGCCTTCTGGCATATATATAATTTCACTCCTATCTGAGAATAGTATTGCGACTCGCCGTTTTGTGAAGATTTAAATTATCTTGTTTTATAATTATGTGGCCTATGTGGTAAATAGTTACCTGGCTTTAATCATTTTCAGGGCTGCTTTCCAATCGAGCATCCCTGAAAACAAGGCCATTATTGCACCTGCACACAGAATAGCTGCCAATTTCACAGGCCAGGCTACGGTAGAAGTCATCATAATTCCCTGACTGATCGTCAATAATCCACCCGAAAACAGCACCAGTCGCCCCACCCCACTCCAGCCGGGCTTCAATCCGTAAATACGCATACACAACCACACCATTCCTGCCGCCACAAATGTCTGTGTGGACAATGCGGCCGTGGCAGCCCCGATGGCCTTATAAGGCGGAATTAATAAAAAATTAAGCGTTAGATCAATCACTAAGCCTGAGATAAAAATACGGTTCATCTCCTTCAATCTTTGGCCGGCAGTGAGCAATGTACTGAAAATATAGATCACACAAATTGATAAAAAACACCAGATCAGGATATTGCAAACGGATGTTCGATAATCAATATCGGGTTTATTGCGAAACATTAAACCTATCAAATCGTGGCTATTGCAGAACACCGCCACACAAGCCGTAAAACCGCCCACCCAGATCAGTTTAAAACTCAACACTGCCAAAGGGCGTATGGGTATTTTTTCTGCTAATAACCGCGTGAACATGGGCAGTAATAAACTGGCAAATAAATAACCAAACATATTGAGGGCATCCAGTAAACGATAACTACCCGCAAAAATATCAGCGTGATAACCGCCATCCGGCAAAAGACGCTCCAACAATACCCCGTCCAGCCGGGTATAAGCACTCATCAGTAAAATAACAATGGCAAATGGAAGGCTTTTTCGAAACAGCAACCGAATTACCGGCCAGCCAGATTTTAAATGGAGCAGTAAATCCGGTTTGAATGGCAAAGAAGACCGCCTGAGCAATGTGCCGTATACAATGCCCGCTGTAATGACCAGCGCCAATGTTTGTGCCACAGCAAACCACATGATCGGGAAAGCGCCGTTGCCGCTTTTCCCGTGCCACCACAATGCACCACCACAAAAAAACAACATCAGCAATTTATCCAGCGAAGACAACAAACTGTCGATCCGGTAAAATCCAAGCCCTGAAATGCTCGATCGCAAAAATAAAATTAACTGCACAATGATCTGATTGACCAGCAACACCGACAATAAACGCAATGCCCCCCCGTAGTATCCGCCGATAAATCGTGCTGCCAATAATGCCGCCAAAAAATAAACGACACCCAGCACCATTTTAATCATCAATAAATTAGGAAAATACTTCTCCAGCAGGTGCGGATGACTACTTACGTGCCGGGTATTAAAATTTTGCAACCCAAAATCGCTGATAATCTGAAAAAGATAAGCCCAATTAAGCAGCGCAAAATACAGGCCATATTCGCCCTGCTCTGTCCTGTTTTGCACAGCCAGATCAACTCCAAAAATAAAAACTGGCTTTATCAATACATTGACAAAAACCAGCAGCAGAATATTGGCAATAAAAGTGCGGCGCAAAAGGAAAGAATTTTATTCGCCACAAAGGTAAGCAGAAATTAATTAGTCCCAAGTCAGTTAGAGCCCAAGTCATTTTAGGCCCCGGTCCGTAGATTACTCCCCAAGCATGTCGCCCACTGGTTATTATTGACATACTTACCGCGTAATCTATGGACCTGGGACTTGTGACTAACTACTTATCTCGGTACCGCTACAGGCATACTATCGTCGTAATTACCCGTAAGAACCGGCGTTTGCATGCCTGCGGTATATTCGCGCACACTTTTGTAAACGTAATTATACAGTTCTTTGATAGTCACTAACTTGTCGCTATTGTTATCGGCTTTGCCTTTCAGGCCCTGAAGCACATAGTAGGTAAACACGCCCTGACGAAGCCCTTGATCCTCTAAAGACAGTTCTTCCGACTGGCTCGACATCAAAAGCGCAATGCCGCCGTCAGCGTCTTCAAAAGCCTGGTAAAAACGTTTCAGAGAAACAGTAGCCGGACCTTTTGCAGCCAATCCCTGTCCATAGTTCAAAGAACCCGAATGACAGGCATCTGCAATGCAAAGTTTGTGTTTGGCTTTACTCATTTTGAATATCTGCTTCACTTCGTCATGCCGGAGTTTATTGTTGTAACCATCAAAGTCTACAGGCAAGAAACTACCCTCCAAACCATGTCCGCTGAAATAAAAGACCACCACATCATTCTCATCGGCTTTCAGGAACATTGTGCGCATTGTTTTAAGGATGTTTTCACGGGTAGCTGACTCATCGACTAAAATTTCGATCTGGTTTTCTGTCAGTGCGCCACCTTCCGGACTCTTCAGGAAAGAGTAGAACCGAAAAGCATCATCATCGGGAAATTTCAGGGAAGGCATACTGGTATACCGGCCCACACCTACCACGACAGCCCATATTTTCACATCAGTACTAGACTCTACTTTTATTGGATCACTGGGCACAACTTCGTCGGAATCAAGTTCGCGAACCGGAGCACCAGCCGCCCAAACAGCGCCGTAGACCCTGCCGCTGGCGAAATGCATCACACCTTCGCCGTTTGGTGCATTGTTGGCCCACTGACCGTCATAGCGGTCGCCATTAGAATAATAACAAATCCCTTTACCGGCGGGATAACCTTCCCGGAATTCACCAATCCACCGCGAGCCATCCGGGTAATCGAAGTATCCTTGTCCACCTGTACAAAAAACATTATTACAATTGCGCAGACCATTGATATCATTCTTTGATTTAGGTTTGTTGGAACCTGTGGTCTGTGAAGTTGGAGCGGGTTTGGTAGGCGTAGGTTTTACCTGCCCTACAGGTGGCTTGGTATTAGTCGGTTTCGATGGCGTGGGCTTGATTTTAGTGGGTGTTGTTGAAGCAGTTGAAGCAACAGCCTCGTCACCTACCAATTGGCCATTTTGCCATTCGCCACGAGTGACCTTACCATTAGATTCTTTCAGGACACCTTTTCCATTTTTTTTGTTAGCCGACCAGCCACCGGAATAAGTGGCACCACCCGGATAATACATAGTACCCTGGCCTTCAAATTTTCCATTTTGGAATTGACCCTGGTAACGTTCTTTACTGATAAAAGTGTAAGTGCCACTGCCGTGAGGCTGACCATTGTACCAATCACCAGCGAATTCGTCGCCGTTTTTAAATCGATACGTTCCAATACCCATACGGCAATTGCCGCTGATGCATTGTGCTTGGAGTTCAGTTGTGGTAACTGTAGAGATAGCCAGAAATAAAACTGGCAAAACGAGGCGAATAATGAGACCCTTCATAAATCAAGGTTTTGATAAATTAGAAATGAGAAGGGTGCAAGTTTTGTTAGGCAGCGATTAAAAAAAGAGCGATTAACCCATCCTTCAGCATCGCAAACAAATACCTTCTGTATTCTAATGCGACCAAAGAACAGATGATTAGTAGCAGATATTGTGCCATTCCTGTACAGGGATTCGCTATTTTCGTATCTTTGCACCACATTACTTACACTAAACAATTCATTTTCAATTAATTAAATTAAATATTAAAACATGTTAAAAAATTTTTTGGTTCTGTTATCATTCGCTGTTTTAGTGACAGCCTGCTCTAAAAAAACCAACGAAGCGGCTAACGTGCAGCAGTTCGGGGCGTCAATAACTGCAAAGAACGCCATTCCATACGATGAGTTGGTAAAGAAAATGGCAAAAGCCGATTCCCTGAATGCAAAGGTCACCGGAAAGGTCAGTGAGGTTTGCCAAAAGAAAGGCTGCTGGATGACGATGATCTCCGACAAACCAGGTCAACCGGAGATGCGCGTCACTTTCAAAGACTACGCTTTCTTTATGCCTAAAAACATCTCCGGGAAAACAGTGGTTATTGATGGGTTTTCAAAAATTGAAATTACATCAGTTGCCGATCAACGCCACTACGCCGAAGACGGCGGTATGAGCAAAGCCGAAATCGAAAAAATCACCACACCAAAACGGGAGATGACTTTTGAGGCGTCTGGTGTTATTATTCTGAACTAACCAATTTCAATGTTCCTTTTTGGGCCGTCAACCCTGTCAAAGTGGGTTTGACGACCCAAAATTGAAAATTCAACATTATTTTAATGCTTCCATTCAACACTGCCCTCCAACTCATACAGGATTTCGCCGATAAAAATCCATTCCCTGGCTCACCCGACGGATTGTACGAGCCTTGCTCCTACATCATGTCTCTTGGTGGAAAACGATTGCGTCCCGCATTGGCAGTAATGGCGGCCGATTTAGCGGGAGGGAAGCCAGAAGCAGCATTATCTGTGGGCTGGGCTGTGGAATTATTCCATAATTTCTCCCTGATCCACGACGATATTATGGACGAAGCGCCATTGCGGCGGGGAAGACCAACGGTTCATACCCGCTGGAACCTCAATACCGGTATTCTCAGCGGCGATGCCATGCTCATTTACGCCTATCACTTCTTAGCACAAACACCTAATAAAGCCGCCATTCCGGCCCTGCTGGAAGTATTCAACCGGGTAGCAAAAGGGGTGTGTGAAGGACAGCAGATGGACGTCAATTTTGAGAAACGCGCCGATGTAACCCTGGCGGAATATATCCGGATGATTGAACTAAAAACAGCAGTACTCCTCGGTGGAGCCCTGGAAATGGGAGCATTAGTCGCAGAAGCCTCACCAACTGATGCAGCACGCCTCTATGATTTCGGCCGCTTAGCCGGGATCGCCTTCCAGATCCAGGACGACCTGCTGGATACCTACGGCGACCCCGCTACTTTCGGAAAACAAGTTGGCGGAGATATTTTACAAAATAAAAAAACCTTTCTGGTCCTTAAAACCCTTGAGGTGGCTGGAACAGCTGACCAAAAAGCATTATCCACGCTGCTTACCCCCGGCGGCACTACCGAAGCCACCACAAAAATCGCAGCAGTAAAGGCCATTTTTGACAACAATAATATTCCTCAGTTGGTAGAGGAGGTAAAGCAAGGTTTTGAATTACAAGCATTTGCGGCTTTGGATGCCGTAAATGCACCCGCTGAAAATAAAATGGTGCTCAGTGGAATGGTGGCCGAATTATTACACCGCAGTAAATAATGGATAATGGAGCCCATTATCGTCCATGAGCCACCCGATCTGCACCTACTGCTTTCTGCCGGAGGCGGGAGTATCGTTACCTAAGCAACGTGTCACAAATATCGAACACCCTTTATCCTCCGCCCGATTTTATCCGCCCAGACTTTCGAGTACTATCCCGAGGTATTGGTCTTGTAGTAGGAGCCCGGCTGTCTCGTATTTTCTTCAATGCTGGTTCAGTTTTGATGACTGGATTTGGTTCAGTTTTGATGACTGGATTTGGTTGAATACGCTTGATTGTTGAAGGAGCCTTGTGTATACCTTCCTGTGGCTTAAAAGGCACCCCTCGAGGACCTTCCAAGACACTTCTACCTGTTTTTGGAGCTATTTTATATTCTTTTAAAATCCCCCCCGGTTGAAGTATTTTCGTTCTTTCTTTTAATGGTATTACGCCAGGACGGTTCAGTTTTGCACGAAGTGAATCGGGAAGTGACATTTTATATTTACTGGTACTCACCCAAGGTGTTACTGCTAATTGGCAGTTTATTGCATCGCAGGGTTTCGATTTCGTTATATCGTGTTCAAATGGAATAGGATGAATCATAGACGTGGCATTATCATCACCTTCTACCACCAAAAACATATCCGTATTATTATCAAAAGACACTTTTGATAAATCGCTTACTATTAGATCATCCTCGATAACCTTATTTTTATATTTCGGGGCTCCAACTACAACGCGCACTACTTTATAATTGGGTGAAGGGGTTGGAGGCATATTTCCGGTTGCACTTCCAGTAGACAGCCTGTTTCCTTCGCCGTCTTTATTCCCAGAATATGCGTTATCTTGATTGGTTGCGGCTGATGTCTCATGATTAACACCGGGTTCAGTTGATTTGTCCGGAATGGCTGAGGGCGTTTGGTTTTCTGCTGGCATTTCGTTCCCATCCTGCCTGGAATTTTGTTTTTGTGCAGCGTCATTTTTACATGAAAGATACACAGACACAAAGACCGATGCCATCATAGCAAGGACCATTTTTTTAATTAAATTCTCCATTTTTAAAATTTCATGGTTGATAATTTAGTACTTAGTAGATTTGGGTTCTGAAGGTCCTGCTGGTTGCACCACCGGCACAATAACCACCCGACATTCTACGGCAGTACAATAAGGATATATCATATAATTATTACCGCTCCTATCATACACGACAATTTTATCTGAATTGAATTCAAAATATACTTTACTAAGATCCGAAATAATGTTCCCCTGCTTAATCTTTTTTCCGCCGTAGGTTGGGCGGCCATTTACACTCAAGACTGTCAATTCATAATATCTTTCGGTACTCTCCGGCATAGCACCAGGTTCAGGAACAACATTCTGGTGACTGTCGCAGGAAAACAAGACTGCAAGTATCAGAAATAAACTCAAGCAAGATAATACATGTATAGTATTTTTCATAAAAATCTATTGAATGTTTTACATTCGTCAATACTTTTTCTATTTGTCATTCTCCCGCATCAAAATAGGCAGTTCGCCACTCCTGTGCAGGAGCACATCAACGGTGTCATTGACAGTATGAGGAATTACTACAGGTTTGCAATTATTGGTACACGCCACCGGTGGAATGGTATTACTAAACTCGGGCAACACCCAATAAGTGTTCTGAATATGGTCAACTATTTCCACCTTGTTACTGGTGCGCGAAAATATAATATTATACATACTTTTAACATCATTGATCGTCATACCTGACCGCAATCTCACTTTACTATTATTTTTCTTGATTTTTACAATTCCTGAAACGGAAGCAACCCTGCACGGATATTGCGGACCTGCTGAAACCCATAAGCCCTCAGGGATAACAACAACAGGCGTTCCGGAAAAAAATGAGTCTTTTGGATCTGGTTCAAAAAAAGCAGTGGCTGCTATAACCACATTCAACGCTACAATAAAAAATAATAATTTTTTCATAGTTGAAGCATTTGAAAAATATGAAAATAGGTTAATTTTCTACCTTCCACCACCAGGCCCAATGATCATTACTTCCCGTCAGCACACCTTTCCCATCAGGCGTAAACTGCACAGCAAGTATTGCTCGCTTTGGGTAATGTTGCAGTGTTTGTAAAGATTCCACCTTCTCCCCAAAAATTTTAAAAATTTGCGCCAATCCACCCTCAGAACCCACACCAATTTTGCGGCTATCGGGTGAAAAAGCCACTGCATGAATTGCGGCACCCCCTGTTTTATTTTCGGCATTTATTTTCAGTTCTGCAAACAAGCTGAAGTCTTTCATGCTGAACAAACAGGCGGTATTACTCCATTCGCCAGAAAGCAAAAAGCGGCCATCCGGAGAAAATGCCAGGGACTCAATCCGACGGCCTGCTTTTGAAATAATGGTATTCAATGAATCCCCTTTTTGATTATATAAGTGTATTTGTCCATCAAAATTCCCTGTGGCAATCCATTGGCCATCTGGTGAAAATGCGACGGCCCGTACTAAATTTTGGTCTTTAACCCATCTGATGTTACTGCCATCAGACCTCCATATTCCCAATCGATTATCGTCGCTTGTGGTCGCAATCAAACTTCCGTCAGGAGAAATGGCCACTGACAATACTTTTCCTTGATGCGCCTTAAAAAGGTTTAATTTACCTGCTGCTGGATGGAGGATTCCAAACGTACTGTCATCTGATGCTGTAACCAATAACTGCCCGTCAATGGACCGCGCCAAAGCATTAATACCACCCTGATGCGCTTGAATATCATTTACTTTTTCTCTGGAATCCGAATTCCAAATGGTGATACTCCGTGGAAAAAGACTAAATTCCCGTGCAATTATATCCTCAAAAGAACTGGTAAGGTCATTCAGGGTTTCACCCGAATCATAACGCCCCTGATCGGAAACGGTATATAGCAATTTCCCATCTTTACTTAATGCGGTGCCGGTTACGCCATTTTCATGAGGCCCGAATTTCCGAAGCACTTTCGACTCCGTTTTCCATAGCCGCACTACTTTATCTTCTCCGGCAGAGGCGAAATATCGCCCGTCGGAAGACATAAAAATACCATTCACAAAAGAGGAATGCCCCCGGTAAACTGCGATCAAATTACCTTCCGGCGACCAGGATTTAATCTGATAATCCTTACTTGCAGTCAGCAACCGTGAACTATCGGGCGACCATGACAAGGCGTTGATTCGGCTATTGTGCGCATTAACCCGCAGTAAAGGTTTCCTTTGCGCATTCCAATAACAAAGCAAGGCATCGCGGCCGACACTTACCAGAATTTTGCCATCAGGTGACACCGCAAAAGCAAGTACCTGATCTGAATGTCCTTTAAATGACCGGAGTAACCTGCCTTTTATATCCAGTTCTTCAGATAAGCCATTTCGGTGCCCTACCAACAATGTACGGTTGGTTGGATCGTAAAAAAGCGCAGTATAGGTATTGGGTTGATTGGTAGTTTCATCCAATAGTGCTTCGGCCACATCTTTTACGCCTTTTTTTTCACGATCAACCCAATAAATTTTATCTCTGGTCGCCGCAAAACAAATTTTATTACCGGCAAAAACCAGCAACTTCACTAAGTCAGCGTCCGGATTGACACTGTATTTTTTGTAATGCCGGAAGGCCTCTGTTTCCAAAAAGATGACCTCGCCAACCTGATTCCCTACGGCTAATGTACTTCCATCCGGGCTTAATGCCGCCGAAGAGATATATTTGATAGTCATCGAATCCTTTAATATTCCATTCCGGGCCCAGTGAAAAAGTTGGGTGTCTGTCCAGGAAAAAATATCGCCGTTGGTTGCCGGTGCCATAACTACGCCTTTTACTGCCGCAGGATGCACAAATGAACGTTCATAAAATTCATTGTTGCTGTAAATGTCGGCCTTGGCAACCATTGCGGAGGAATAATCGGGCAACAAATCTAAAGCTCGTTCCACTGTATCCATGGCAGCAGTAGCGTCGGTACGAGCCATTAATAAAGCCCCAGACACCCATTCTCCGGCCTGTCTGCGTTTTTGCGCCACCGACCATTGATACCCGGCAAATAACGCTACCCCCAGAAATACCAATGCCGCTATAAAGGCCCCAATAGTCAATCGCCGCTGGCGCCGCCTTATACCGACATGATAATTTTTACTTTCTTTGAAAAATGTTTGTTGCACTGCCGCTAACTGGCCAGTTTTCAGCGACTGCTCTATTAATTCTATTTCCCCCAAACTCAAAAATTCGGGCTTCTGACCTGATTTAAGAGCGGCTAAATGAAGTTTTAATTTATTGGAAAGGGTAGTCAATGCTTCCCGGTAGCGCACTTCCTCCTGGGTAATTTTTCGAAACACCTGCTCTGCAAGGCGGTCGTGGGTGACTTCATAATACTTTTCACCCGTTTTGGAGGAAGCAAGCGGATTAAGTATCCGGCATTCCGGGCTGGATAATCCGGCAAAACAAGCCTGTACCAACGGCAATGACGCACTCACAAAACGTTTTCTGTTTATAATTTCAAAACTCTCCGCAGCGGTCCTGCTCCGTTTGGTTCCCTGATCAGTCACCAAACTATACAACACCTGCAATGCAATATTGCCGGGTTGTTGCATTTCGGTGGCATATTGCACCCGAAGGCGATTGTTCACCGCACGCAATTGCTCGTCGAGAAAATCTGACAGCACATGTTCGATTTTATTGTCGCCCACCAGTTCCTTATCGAACAATAAATAATCTCTTGTTTCCGCGTCATTCAACCGCTCCAAATCTTCCCTGTAAAGACGGTCCAGATACACCTGTAAAGTGGTCAAATCCACTTCACCACGTACATCAGTGAGGTTGTGTACAATTTGCAGGGGCACACCTTCGCCGGTTTGAAAACGCACGCCATCCGGGTATTCCACGGCCAGTGTTTTTTCCACCACTTCCACCAATTGTTCTTCCCGCATTTTTTCTACCCGAAAACGGTGTTCAAACAAAAACGGCAGTTTGTTTTCATATTTATAAAAATGTGCAATGTATTCTTCCCGTGTGGAAATCAATAATTTACAAAACAAATCTTCCTCAAAAAGACGTAACTGGGCCACTTCTTCAAAAAACGCCGACTGCTCATCTTCCGTGCCCAGTGTAAATACTTCCTCGAACTGGTCAAGGATCAAATACACAGGAATAAAGGTAATGTTAAACAAGGCTTTGATGAGTTCCCGAAGCGTCAGGTGATCGGTGCCCGGTGGTTCCTGTCCGGGATTCATCAACTGGTAATATTCGGCATGCCGAACCGCTATTGCCTCCCGGATCGCCGCCGGGAAACCTTCCGCTCCACGGCGGACAAATACAGGCATCCAATCGCGGGGCGAAAACATCCCTTGCAATCCACAGCGGATCAAACTGGTTTTGCCGGTTCCTGATGCGCCATAGAGGAGAATAAATTTCGTCTGGCGCAAGGCATTCGCTAAACTCCGGGTTTCGTTGTCGCGCCCGAAAAACAGTTTCGCGTCAGTTTGCTCATAAGGCTTGAGCAATTTAAAAGGAGAGATGGCGGGGAATTTCATGAGGTGGACTGGAAATCAGTTTTTAGTTTTTCAATTTGCTGACAAATTTCCCTGAAGCGGCGTTGTTCCTCCGGTTTCAGGGGTTGTCCCACTGTTTGCTTAAGGCCGTACGCTGCAATTTGCAGAATATGGTCACTTTCAAACAGGTATTGGTGGTTCACATCGTGGTCTAAATATTCATATTCATAATAATTTTCTTCCGTAAATGTCGCCTTATCCTCCGCTTTCAACTGGTTGGTGAGCACGTAGATCGCTGGATAATTATCCTGTTTTTCACCGATCATTGCATGTTTATCGATATAAAACGGAGAAAGGTTCAGCGCTTTTTCTAAAGCGTCGCCAGAAGAACCGGCAGATCGGGGAGCCAGCAGAATAGAGTAATTATCGCCCGGAGTTTTTCGATTAGCAGGCCTGGGTTCTATTTCGCTGAAGGCCGCGTGCAGGGTCATGGTTTTATGGACAAAAGGTTGATCGAGGTTGAAATACCGTACCTTGTCTACTGATATGGCACGCACCGAAAACAACGTATATTCCGTAAGAAACAGCGCCGCTTTGATCATTGCCGCAAAATACGCCTCCGTTCTGCGGCACAACTCATCCAAACCGCCCTGAGGGGCATAATTTTGGATAAAATCGGGTGAAAGTTCAAGGCCTGTATCTGTTGGAAGAGCATCTTTCAAACGCTCCAGAAACGCATAAACCGTTTTCCCAGGCTCCTTTTCCAATATATCCAGCATCTTTTTGATATTCGCCTCCAGACCGATTTCATCGCCGGGAATAAGGTCCAGTTCGTGGTACAGTTTTTTGAGAAGGGCTATATAATCGGGTACAGGCTCACTTCGATTGCCGGGCAGAATACTGGATAAATCAATATGGAGCAATTTTTTTTGGCGCAGGGCATCGTCCCAAAGCGCAGAAAAAGCCGTGTAGCAGATAAAACGGGTGAGCTCTTTGTAGCCGCTCATCATTTCCCGCAACCGGGCCATTTGATTTTGCTGCGGGGACTGTTCCTTGTCAACAGCAAACAAGCGGCGCAAATGTGTGCCCACCGTCCAGGGCAACCGGATAATGAGTGCCATCAACTCACTGCAATGCGTATCTGCCATCATCTTTCGGGCATCTGCATCCTGCTCACCAAATTCAAAGGCTAATTTGCGCAGGCTTTCAGAGTTGGTACTGGTCTCTTTTCCCAGCACCCAGGGAGGAAGTTGTACCGGCGGATTGAGTTGCCAGTTTAACAATGCCTTTTGAGCAGGCTCCTCCAGGGTACTGTTCAGGTACAAACCCCAGGGTATTTCAGCCACTTCGCCCGCATCATCGAACCCAAAATCGCGCACGGTTTTTATCTCAATAGGGAGGTCGGCTTTTTCAGCCATTTTATGAACAGCCGCAACAGCCATTTTAAAAGCATCGGCTAAATTTTTCCCTTCAGATGACCAGGTTTCATAAAAAGTAGTAGCAAATACTCGCGCGGATTCATCTTCAATTTTACAAACAGTAGCGATCACGGCACCTACGCCGGCAGCGTGCAAACTTTTCACCATTCCCGCGGAAGCACATCCATTCAGAAAGACCAATTGCAGTGGTTGAACATTGTTTTTTTGTTGTAACCCGAACATTTCTGCAAATCCGCGAATATGGCCTCCGCCTTCCATTTGCAGCGCATCCTGTTTGGAATGGCCTGCATAATGGAACACCCTGATATCAGCACCATGTTCTGTAAAATATTGAAAAATATCGTCGCTATTCGCGGCTGGGTTATCGTCCACCGCCCAGGTGGCTCTTTTAGAAAGCATATTCAATGCCTTGCGGATGGCTCGGATTTCATCCACCAAAGCGTCTAAAGGGGAACCTTTATCGTGTGCTGCGGTTAAATAAAGTATATGGGGCATTAGGGAGTTTATCGTTTACTCGTGAACGCTAACTAAAAATTCGTTGTAAAAATAGGGGAATTGACAATTAATAACAAATTTTTTTTATTAATCATTACGCTTAGCATGACAATAATTGGTTCAAACAATTCCCTATTATTTTACGCTTTTACAAAACTTTGCGCCATTCAGAAATTTTGTACAATCAAAAAATAAAGCGGCATTCCAAGGGTAATATTAACAGGAAAAGTAACGGCAAGCGCCATCGGCAAGAATAAACCCGGATTTGCTTGGGGGACAGTTATTTTCATGGCGGCAGGCACTGCAATATAGGAAGCACTCGCGGCTAACACTGCGAAAACAAACCGATTGGTAATATCTGAAGTGACGAAGGAACTTAATGATGCAAAAACACACCCATTTATCAAGGGAATAAATACAGCAAAAAGAAAAGGAAACCAGCCAAACTCAAAGAACGACTTAAGTTTTCTACCACTTACAATGCCCATATCTAACAAAAAAATGGCCAGAAAGCCTTTAAAGATATCGTTGGTAAAAGGCCTTATTCCTTCTGCTTGTTTAGCATTTGCCAACAAGCCGATCACTAAACTCCCAAGAATCAGCAATACGCTCCCATTGGTTAAGGAATGTTTTACCACGAGGCGTTTTTTAATTCTGGATGATTCACTCGTATCAAAAATGGAAATCAACACCAGTCCGGCAATAATTGCAGGCGATTCCATCAAAGCCATAATTGCAACCATGTGACCATGCAACCCCAATTGCTGTGCATCCAGATAAGAAACCGCTGTTACAAAAGTTACAGCGCTTACTGAACCATACGCCGCCGCAATTGCCCCGGCATCAAAAACATTTAATCGTTGTTTGAGAATGAAAAAGGTATAAACGGGAATGAATAAGGATATGCCAATACCAAACAACATGGACCATGCGATCTCACTGGTAAAAGCCTCGTGGGTTAATTCCTGTCCGCCTTTAAAACCGATAGAAAATAATAAATACAAGGAAATAAACTTGGAGGAATTAGGCGGAATTTCCAGATCGCTTTTTAAATAAACTGCGACGATTCCAAGAATAAAAAATAATAGTGCGGGATTGGTTAGATTCTCTATTAATAAGTTTATATCCATTATAATATTTATTCCAGTATTTTTTAAATTGCGTAACTATTTACATTTCCTGAGATCTTTGAGCACCTTTTTAAAAGGGTGTCGAAAATGTATCTGATCATCCTGTTCTTTATCAACAATTCAGATTATTAATCAAGAATTTCAATAGTAACATGAGAACTAATTACCAACCGTTTGTTGTTTTTCTTTGCCTCCGCTATTAACTCCAGTACTTCCTGCCTGGATTGGGTTAATTGATGAACTCTTGTAACAGAATGTTCATCTTTTTCACCAAATCGCACCTCTTTGCCAAATATCTTATGATAGTGGAATTGAATTTTATTTCCTATCAAACTGAGGAGCATTTCTTTTGCATCAGCAGCAGTAAATTCTCCTTCAATTAATTTAAATTTTTTAATGTTATCCATACTTTGTTGTGATATTTATTTTACAAATGTTGCGGCAGGAACTGAAATTACTCTAATCAACAACAAGCATATGATTACTGATGCCGAGGTCAGTAGATGGTCAATGAAAATATTGTCACATAAAGAAGCAGCTGCCAAACAACCCAGAATCACACTAATCCTTCCAAATACGTACAATTTTATTTTTAACGGTGTCATAATTGTTCGGTTATCTTTTACGGTGCAAAGTTGAGGCGCACAATTTATAAAATTATATTTAACTTTGCAATGCTAACCATAAAAATTATTTATGAATTATACTTTGAATCAGCTTCAGATATTCCTGAAAATAACAGAAACACAAAGTGTTACCAGGGCAGCTGCAGAACTTCATCTAACGCAACCCGCGGTATCCATTCAACTCAAAAATTTTCAGGAACAGTTTGATATTCCGTTAACGGAGGTGGTAGGACGGAAAATTTATATCACGGATTTTGGAAAAGAGATTGCAGCTGCTACAGAAGACATACTTAATTTAGTTTATGCGATAAATCAAAAAACGCTGGCCTATAAAGGGCAGCTAACAGGAAGATTAAAGATTTCAGTAGTCTCCACCGGAAAATATGTAATGCCTTATTTTCTTGCTGATTTTATTACAAAACATCCGGGTATCGAATTGATGATGGATGTCACCAACAAAAACAGGGTATTGGAAAGTATGGAAAACAATGAAGTTGATTTTTCATTGGTGTCTATACTCCCCAATACCCTGAATATTGAACAGATGGATCTGCTGCAAAACAAATTATTCCTGGTAGGAAATATCCATCAAAAGGCCCCTAAATCATTAAATTTTGTGGATATATTTAAAGATTTGCCGCTTATCTTCAGAGAGAAAGGTTCCGGAACAAGACAAATCATGGAAAATTATATTGCACAACATAAGTTCCCTGTCCTGAAAAGAATGGAGCTCACTTCTAATGAAGCAGTAAAGCAGGCAGTTTTAGCAGGCCTGGGATATTCAATTATGCCACTGATTGGCATCAAAAATGAATTGCATCTCCAACAATTACAAATTATTCCAATAAAAGGTTTGCCGATTAAAACCGTCTGGAGTTTAATTTGGCTCAAAGGAAAAAAGCATGCTCCAGTTGCCATCTCCTTCCTCGATTATATGCAAAAAGAAAAAGAAAATATTGCAAAAACTAAATTTGACTGGTATGAACAGTATTAGTTCGACTTTATCTTACTCCTTCACAAACCGCACATGCCGCACCTCCCCTCGCCTATCGGTCAATACCACAAAATAAATTCCAACAGGCAACCCCTGGATATCCAGCTGGCCGCCTGTCGTCATCGTGGTATCGCTCCAGACTTTTCCGTCCATTCCAATAACCTGGGCATGAACAATGGCATCATCACCAAGCCCTGAAAAACGCACCCAATTACCGGATGGATTGGGGAAAGCCCGCACTTCTTCCGCCATTTCAGGGCTATTCGTCGAAGTGACCGCGTCGGCAAATAACCACTGGTATGCCGCCGGAAATTCCCGGCGCCAAAACCATTCGGAGTGCTCTCCATCTGCTTTCACCACAAACTGCTTTTCGGAAGCCGTAAATCCGGCAATCGTCATTGCATCGGCTACTTCCTGCATATCCTGTGTGACATAAGCAGGCTCTTGTCCTCCCGCCAAAAAATATACCCGCGATGGTCCAAGTTTGGGATGTGTAGCCACGTGGTTCGCCGGACTGCTGCCTGCAAACCAGAAAGCGGGCGAAAAAATACCCGCCCGGGAAAACACGTCCTGTCGCTCAGAAAAACCATACATCGACACTAATGAACCCATACTGCTGCCCATGATACCCGTCGAATTCCGGCTGCTCAAAGTGTGGTAATTTGCATCTATATACGGCTTTAAAGTATTGGCTATGAATTCAATATACTCATCACCCTGCCCGCCGCCATAAGTGGTATTAATCCAGGGAGAATACTCATCAAGGCGGTACTGACCGCCATTGTCTATACCAACCACAATGCAGCCGTAATCGCCACCAGCGTGCAACGTATTGAGTGATTCATCTATTTCCCATTCTCCCGCAAAACTGGTATTTGCATCGAATAAATTCTGCGCGTCCTGCATGTACAAAACGGGATAATTTTTGGAAGTGGTGTTGTAATCCGGCGGCAAATAAAGCCAGATACGGCGATTGCGGTTCAACTGCGGAATATAAAAATTATTATCCAAAATCTGGACATTGGGGGCTGCTGTGCCATTACCGACGGATCCACTACCCAGGTCTTCCCACGATAAAATGGTAAGATTGATGGTTTGTGGCTGTCCGTTGTAGTTGAAGGTGCGATCGGGAATAACATTGCCATTCGCATCACCTTCTACGGTCGACCAACTGCCGCCACGGGTGAACTTGAACTTCACCAATCCAACGACTGGATTAACGGTAATGAAGAAATTGCCATTGCCGTCAGGAGTCAAAATATAACTGGCGCTCGCCGGGTCCCAATTGTTAAAAGTACCCGCAATGTGAATGCCGGCCCCCGCTGGGGTATTCCAGGGAATCCCAGTCACTTTAAAAGTCAATTGGGCAAAAAGGGAAGCACTGTACAACAGTGTAAACAGGAATAAAAGTGTTTTTTGCATGGTAATCGGTTGTTGGATAAATAAAAGACAATCAATCTTTCGTAAAGGTCTGAAAAATCTGCAAGTCAAATCAATCAAATTTCAAAACAAATTATGTTAAAAATATTTTTTCTTTCCAAAAATCATATTAACTTTGCCCAAAATTAAGTATCAGTAAATGACAGAGGTTAGATATACAGAAGACGAAATCAAATCACTCGACTGGCGGGAACACATCCGCCTGCGTCCGGGTATGTATATTGGAAAGCTGGGCGATGGCGCAAGTCCCGATGATGGTATCTATGTATTATTGAAAGAGGTCATCGACAACTGTATCGATGAATACGCCATGGGATATGGCCGCCAGATAGATGTGGTGCTTACGGAAGGAGAAGTAACAGTGCGCGACTTCGGGCGGGGTATTCCGCTGGGAAAAGTGGTAGACGTGGTCTCCAAAATTAATACTGGTGCCAAATATGACTCCAGGGCATTTAAAAAAACGGTGGGCCTGAACGGCGTGGGTACCAAGGCGGTTAATGCATTGTCCGAATATTTTCTGGTGAAGGCCTTCCGCGAAGGCCAAAGTAAATCGGCTGAGTTTGAATTTGGTAACCTGAAAAAAGAAAGCAAACTGGAGCCCAGCAAGGAAGAAAACGGCACTTTTATCCGTTTTAAACCGGATAATAGCCTTTTTCGAAACTATCGCTATCTCCCGGAATATATCGAGCAACAGCTCTGGAATTACGCTTATCTGAATGCTGGATTAAAAATCAGTTTTAATGGTAAGATTTTCTTTTCCAAAAATGGCTTGCTGGATTTGCTGGAAAAGAAAACAAGTGCTGAAAATATTCGCTACCCCATTATTCACCTCAAAAGTGAAGATGTGGAACTCGCTATGACACACGGCGAGCATTACGGCGAACAAACTTATTCCTTCGTTAACGGACAAAATACCACCCAAGGCGGTACCCACCTGAATGCTTTTCGGGAAGCATTGGTAAAAGTGGTGCGCGATCACTTTAAAAAACAATTCGACGCCAAGGATATCCGGGAAAGTATTATTGCCGCAGTTTCGGTAAGGGTGGAAGAACCTGTATTCGAAAGTCAAACCAAAACCCGCTTAGGATCGGAACGGATGGCACCCGATGGACCTGCCATCAGGACTTTTATGGCCGATTTTCTTTCCAGGGAATTAGACAATTTCCTCCATAAAAATCCGGAGGTCGGCAAAGAACTGCTCAAACGTATTCAACAAAGCGAACGCGAAAGGAAGGAAATTGCAGATGTTAAAAAAATAGCCAACGAACGCGCCAAAAAGGCGAATATTCATAATAAAAAACTGCGCGATTGCAGGCATCACCTGAATGCCAAATGCACAGAGGAGCAAAAACTCGCCAGTACCATTTTCATTACCGAGGGTGACTCCGCAAGCGGATCATTGACCAAAACGCGCAGGGTCGATTCTCAGGCCGTATTCAGTCTTCGCGGTAAACCGCTCAACTGTTACGGCCTCACTAAAAAAATCGTGTACCAAAATGAAGAGTTCAACCTCCTTCAGCACGCTTTAAATATTGAAGATTCCCTCGACGACCTGCGCTACAACCGTGTGGTACTGGCCACCGATGCGGATGTCGATGGCATGCACATTCGCCTGCTCATGTTGACCTTTTTCCTCCAATTCTTCCCTGATTTGGTGCGAAATGGTCACTTGTATATCCTGGAAACGCCCCTTTTCCGGGTTCGCGACAAACAGCAAACTTTTTATTGCTATACCGAAACTGAAAAGAAGGCAGCGATCAAAAAACTGAGGGGAAAACCTGAAATCACCCGATTTAAAGGTCTCGGGGAGATAAGCCCCAATGAGTTCGGGGCATTTATTGGTGATGATATTAAACTTGAACCGGTATTATTAACCGAAGATATGAATATCGACCACGTGCTTGACTACTATATGGGCAAAAACACACCAGAACGACAAGAATTTATCATCGGAAACCTCCGCGTCGAACTTGATGTTATTGACACGCCGGAGGAAGAAGCACAAATCAAACAAGAAGTGGAAGTCGCCGAGGAGGCATAGTCTAATGAAAATCAATACATTTATCCAGGCGTTTTCGGATGGGGTGCAATCCGGAACATTTGTCAAGTGCACTTTAAGCAGGCCCGGCATCGCAGCAGCAGCCGACCTGAAAAACATATATCTGCGACCCGTAATTATCAAAAAACAACCTAAAATTGCATGTACTTATCGGTATAAAACCCGCGACGAAGTTAAAAATTACGATCTGGATACTGCAGCAGCCATGCTTGCAGAAATGCTTGGTAAAGCCTTTCTGAATGCTGATTTGTTCTCAACAGAAAAAGACTTCACCCTTTCTTTCGATAAAAAAGGCGAAGCTCATCTTCAGGAAAAACCCGCGGCTCAGAAAGAGCAGGCAACGCTTATCCACAATCGGGAAAAAAATCGTTTGCTCGACGCCAACCGACCGTGGTTGCACCTCCTGGGTATCACCAATCAAAAAGGGGAAGTACTCGCAAGTGCCCAGGACAAATGGCGGCAAATCAATAAGTTCCTGGAAATCATTGAAAGTCTGTTGCGGGATTCACCACTCCCCCAGCAGGCCCATTTGGCTGATATGGGTTCCGGAAAAGGTTACCTGACTTTTGCATTGTATGATTTTCTGCGATATACCCAAAATATGCAGGTAACCGTAACAGGTATTGAACTTCGCCCGGCCTTAGTTGATTTTTGTAATTCGGTTGCTGGCAAAGTAGGTTTTGAAGGGTTGTCATTTATTGCTGAAGACATTACTTATTACCAGCCAGAGCGTTTGGATGTGCTCATCGCCCTCCACGCGTGCGATACTGCAACTGACCTTGCCTTGTCGAAGGGTATTCTTGGAAAGGCGGGTATCATTGTCGTAGCTCCCTGTTGCCACAAACAGATCCGCAAAGAAATGGATACACAAAACGCACTCGCGCCTATTTTGCGACACGGTATCCTGGAAGAACGCCAGGCGGAGATTGTCACCGACGGTATCCGGGCATTATTGCTGGAATCCAGGGGCTATCAAACCAAGGTATTTGAATTCATTTCTACCGACCATACGGCCAAAAATGTAATGATCACCGCCATTCATTCTGCCAAACAGCATGCTGCCGCTAATGCCGTAGCACTAAAAAAAGTAGCAGAGGTGAAAACAGATTTTGGTATTAAAACGCATTTTTTAGAGACCCTTTTACCTTGATTTTATCATCGCCTATTTAAATGGGTCGGTAAAACGCGGATCGCTCATAGAACCTTCATCAGTGAGCGTATTCAAAAAAACAACCAATGCCTGCTTGTCGGAAGCAGATAGATTCAACCGTTGAGGTGAATAAGTTTGGGTATCGGGATTAAATGTCAGCAGATCTCCATGCAGCCCAAATACCTGTTTGACACCCGAATTGTAATGCTCGACCACCTCTTCCAGGGTATTAAATCGACCGTCGTGCATGTAAGGTGCAGAATGGCTGATATTCCTTAGACCAGGGACCTTAAAAACACCTTTTTCATAAAAAAGGCCGGAAATAGCGCCTTTCCCCTGATCCATATATGGGCTTTCTAGGCCATTATTGGCTTCAAAAATATGCGGAATGGAAGTAAGGGATCCATGGCACGACTCGCAATGGTCCAGGAATAGTGTTTTCCCTCTGTTTGCTGCGGGCAAAAAAGCAGAAAAATCAGTTTCCAGCATTGAAATTCCCCCCGCACCTTGTAATGCCTGGTCAAATAGGGTATTTTTCACTCCCAAGGCACCCATAAAATGACTGATAGATGTAAAAATCCGGCTTTCCACAACGGCAGTATCGCCCCAGGCGCGTTCAAACAACCATTGGTAATAGGGTTCTTCCCGGATGGTTTGGAGCACTTCTGGCATCGTCATTCCCATTTCATTAGGATTGGTAAATGCCTGTGTACTTTGATCTGCGACAGTAATTGCCCTGCTATCCCAAAAAAGCGGCAATAACGCCTTGCCCACTGAATCAATACCCAAAGACCCGCCCAACCAAATCGTATTCAGCAATGCCATGCTGTTGCGTTTGGTCACCCTGTCAAAAATGCCTGTACTTTTGGCCGTTGCATCTGCAAACGCATGTTCAGGCTGATGACAAGTACCGCAGGAAACTTTTCCATCTTTTGATAAATGTTTGTCAAAAAACAGCACCCGGCCAAGTTCAGCCTTCAATGCATCAGCCTGCATTACAGGGAATAGTCCCTGTGTGTAGGAATCGGGCACCGCTACCCTGTAATCCGGAGCTACCCGGCCAATTGTCAGGTATGGTGACACCTGCAGATCAAATGCATCAGGAGCAGGGATAATTGGCACTTCCGTCTCTTTTTGGCAAGATAATAAGACACCGATGAACAGCACCGTCAAAAGACAAAGGATTTTTTTCATAATTGCGCAAATATAGCATAATAAGTGGTAAGTGTTTAGTGGTGAGTTGCACTTACCGCTAAACACTCCCCACTAAACACTCCCCGCTTTCATTGGAGCCTGAACCGTATAGGCAGTGTAAACCGCACCTTTACCGGGTGGCCATTGGCTTCACCAGGCGTCCATTTGGGCATCATATTGACCACCCGGGTGGCTTCTTGTCCACAGAGACCACCAATATCCTTTAATACTTTCACCGCTGTTATTCCGCCGTCTTTGCCCACCACAAAGCTGAGTGCCACAGTTCCCTGGATATTCGATTCCCGTGCGATGGATGAGTACTGAAGGTTATCCCGAATAAACCGCATCATTTCTGCATCACCGCCTGGGAAGGAGGGCATTTTTTGAATATTAACCGGACTCATGATCGTATCTTCCTCTTCCATTGGAACACCATTGAAATTACCCCCAAATACCTTTGGATCAGGAAAGTCCGTCGGTTGTGGTTCCGGAGTACCGGCGATTGTTGCTACCCCCACTAATCTTGGGTCATCTAATACTTTTTCATTGTCAATCAGTTCTTTGCCATCAGGCACCGCTTCATTCGAAACGATTTTTGGAGGTACAAATCGAATGGCAGGTTGCACGACAGGTGGTGGGGCTGCTATTTTCATTTTAGGTTTTGGTGGAGCCTCTTGCATTTTCACCTCCGTAAAGATCGGCCCCCCATCATAGATAACTAATTTTTCCTGTTGCGCTAATCCCGGAATTAATCTTGGAATAACGCCCAATATTGCAATGAGCACAAGCCCGGCAAAAAATGCCCGCATGAGGTATTCCGGATACTCCCGCCTGATCTGGTAGGCGCCATAGGCCTTGTTTCTATCGGCAAAAATGATCTCCAGCATGTCTGTTTTTGTTGTGTTTTTCATTGTTTAAAATTTTATAAGTGAGATAAATTATCTTTTCAGGAAGGATTTTAACCGGGCAGTTTCATCAAAATGAAGTCCGTCCGCAGGATTTTTGATGAATGCCTTTTCTGTATCTGAAGGATCTAGCATCATGTAATAAGCGATTCCACAACATAAAAAACGTAATGAGTAAAAAAGCCCGGTCCACCATTGCCGTAAAATCTACTTTTGCAGATGTTCGTTTGGGCCTTGTACTGGTCGTGGGTTGATCATTAATGATTGCCATAATTGTTGTTGTTTTGAAGTGAATAGTGAGTTGGGCATAAGGGCGGCTATGCTGCCGGGGACAGCAGGCAATAGCACTTCTTGAATTCCATTTTGAAAAATTCTGTTATTGGAAGCGGATCCTGATGGGAAGCGCCAACTTTGTACACACGGGTTTACCGTTGCATTCTCCGGGTTGCCAACAGGGCATGGCTTCCAAAACCCCTATGATAGCGTTGGCCATTTCTCCTGTTCCTCTTAAAATGGTGATATCGCTGACACTACCATCTTTGGCGACCATAAACTGAAATGCAAAAGTGGAGCACCCATAATTTCCGTTTTGTCCCTCTGGACAATTATTGTTATCTATCAAATAATTCATTAAACAGATTCACCTCCAGGAAAGACAGGCATCTTTTGTACTACATAGGTCTCGAATAGGGTGTCTGGCTCCGTTTGTTCAGCACCTTGCGCAGTGGCTTGAAGGGATACTCTGATAATGAACAAGAAGATGAGGATGGTTTGTTTCGGGAGCGTAGTGGTGTTTTTGTTTTTTTGCGGACTGAAGTCCTCGGACCCCGTCAAAAGAAAAAGCGCCTTTCAGTTTTAAGGCTGAAAGGCGCTTTAGTGAAGGGTAACCGATATCAGTCCGCTTATTGCAGGCGGAAACGTACCGGAAGTGTGAACTTAACCTTCACCGGATTGCCATTAGCCTCACCGGGTTGCCATTTCGGCATTGACTGGACTACGCGAATGGCTTCTTTGCCACAACCGCCGCCCGGGTCTTTCAATATCTGAACGTTGGTGATCGTACCATCTTTTCCTACCACGAAGCTCAAAGCAGCAGTTCCCTGGATATTATTTTCCCGCGCAATTGCCGGGTAATTAATATTTTCCTGAAGGAACTTTGCTAATTCCCCTTCGCCGCCCGGGAATGAAGGCATTTTCTGAATATCGAAGGTTTCGTAAACCTTATCTTCGACAACTTTCACCGGTTCAACGGCCTCCAATTCCTTTGGATTGTCAAAATCCTGAGGAGCGGCGTCATCGTTACCTTTAACATCTGCTTTACCCACATCCGCTTTTGTTTCGATCAACTCCTCGATATCCTTCTTGGGCTCTTCTTCAGCAACCTCTTCATCTTTTTTGATGATTGGTGGCACAAACTGAACAGTAGTCCTTGTTGGAGGTGGCGGTGTTGGCGGTGGTGGCGGTGGTGGTGGTGCCTGTTCCGGAGTAAGATCGGGCGGTGCGCCCATCTCAATTTCAACCTCCACAGGCTTTGCCTTCACCAACTCCGTAACCGCACCGATTATACGAGGAAGTGAAAACAAGAGCACCAAAAACAACAAACCGAATCCAAAAGCCCGCATGAGGTAATTGGTATAGGACCGGCGCAATTGATAGGCGCCATAAGCCTTATTTCGATCTGTGAAGATGATGTCAAGCATATCCCGATATTGGGTGCTTTTATCGTCTGCCATAATTGCTGTAATTTGATAAGTGATAAATCAATCCAAAGAATTATTATTTCCCCCCTTTAGCGGCTTCTAATTGCGCGTCGACACTGAATTTCAGACCCGCAGCAGGGTTTTTAATAAAATCTTCTTCTTGTTTTGAAATGTCGAGCATTACATAACGAGACACATTGCAGATTTTCATTTCATCAAAAGCATCTACCAGGTTTTTGTAACGGGACTCCTTGGTAGGCTTGAGAATGACATTCAGCTTGGAACTCATTTTTTTCTGCCCGGGATTTTTAAGATCGTCCTTTTCATCCTCGCCCCACTGCGTTTTAACGCGATCTTTTTTATCTAAGATCACTTTACGCATACCTTCGGCGGAATAATCAGTCGAATCTAATTTAGCATCATTAATACCTTCATAATAATAAACTTTATCGTTGGCACCGAGCAGCAACGTCAGAACTTGTGATTCTTTAGTTGCCTCCAGATCCTTCACGTCAAGATCTTTTTTCTCAGGCATAATGATCGGCATAATATTTGGCTTGGCCAAGGTGGTGGTCAACATGAAGAAAGTGATTAGCAGGAACGCCAAATCTACCATTGCGGTGAAGTCCACCTTCGTGGACATTTTCTTCGAACGTACTTTACCACTTTTATCACCACCGCCACCTTGTTCTTGTATCTCTGCCATAATGGAATGACTTTTTTTAATCGTTAAGAGATAAGCCGGAAATAAACCCTTTATTTAATAGCATTTGCTTTACTAGGGTCGCCTTCCTGGCTGGTGATGAGGTTGAATTTGTTGACGTTAATATCAGTTAGTGTGTTAATCACCTTTTGAACTGCCGGGAATGGCGTGTTTTGATCGGCTTTTACCACAATAGCATATTCAGAAATACCATCCTTACCCTCGGCCTTCATAGCATTCTTATAATCAAACTGAGCTTTACGAGCTTGGTGTATCCAATTGGCCAGTTCACTTTTATTAACATCCATAGTATCAATTGGGATACCTGTTGATAATTTACTACGCTCCTGACCATCAGCGGCGATCACCTTTTTCAGGTCTTTCATTGGCGCTCCGAAACTTCCCATGTTGACAAATTTATTTTGTTCAACAGCGCTCAGATTCATTTGATATTGCTCATTCATGAGCGCCACCAATGCTTTCCGGGCATGAGAACCAGCGGGATCCAGGTACACATTACCTTCTTTACTGATCAAGATAGTGAGCGTTCCTACATCAGGGAGTTTAGACTCTGAAATAGAGGACGGCGTATCTACCGTAACCAATTCCTGCGGTTTTGCTTTTGCCGTAAGAATAAAGAAAGTAAGGAGCAGGAATGCCACGTCGCACATTGCTGTCATATCTAATGACGGGCCACTGCGTTTTGGTTTATGCTTTGGCATATACTTACTTTGTTAAATGTTTAACGGATAACGATAATTTCATTACCGCATAATCTGTTTATTTTCAACAACTTTTAGTGCGTTTTAGAGGCAAAAGTCTGAGTAAGACTGTAACCTGCTTCATCGATGCGATAAGTAAGTGCATCAATACGACCTGTAAAGTAGTTGTAAAAAATGATCGCGATAGCCGAAGACCCGATACCAAGAGCGGTATTGATCAACGCTTCAGAGATACCTGTTGCAAGTGCAGAAGAATCGGGCGCACCGGCAGTCGCAAGAGCGCCGAATGCACGAATCATACCTAACACCGTTCCAAACAGACCCATCAGCGTTGCTACTGAAGCGATTGTAGCCAAAATGCTCAAATTTTTCTCCAGCATTGGAAGTTCGAGGGAAGTTGCTTCTTCAATTTCTTTTTGAATAGAAACTACTTTTTCGTCCTTCTCCATACCAGTGACTTTCTCCATTTCAGCATATTTGGATAAACCAGCACGAACAACATTTGCTACTGCGCCTTTTTGCTTATCACATGCTGCAACAGCACCCGCCATGTCGCCACGATCAAGAAAACTTTTGATACCACGAACAAAATTGTCCACATTCGCAGTACCACGTGCTTTTGTAAGTGTAATAAAACGCTCAAATACGAATACAATTACCGTAAAGAACAAGGTTAAAAGAATTGGCACTACAGGCCCACCTTTGTAAATAACACCAAGATAGTGATTAAGTGCCGGCTCATTTACCGGATCTTTTGCATTATCTCCGCCTGCAAAGTTACCTGCATCGCCAAAGATAAATTTGTAAACCAAAACGGCCACCACAAAGAGTACCGGAATGATAATGAATGGAAAAATGGCGCCAAATCCGCCTCCCTGATTCTGTTTAGCAGGTGATGTTTTTGCTGCTGTCATGCTAAGTGTGTAATTTTAAGTTAATGAATGTGTGGTTTTTAACGTATTATCGAGTGCAAGACAACGGCTTCTTTTTCTGATTTCCAAAAAACTGAAATACTTTCCTAAATCACCATCCGAAAAGTAAGATGCGGATAACTCATTTTGTGGTGTATGACAATTGATTTTTTTTCAAAAAAAATCTTTTGATCCTGCAAACGAAAATTTGCTTTTTAATTTCAGGGGTAAAAATAGTGTGTCATTTACAATTACCATACCCTTTGGGTATAAAATGATTGTAATTAATTCCTGAAGCGGTCTGTTTTGTTGACAAAGTCACATTTTGACTGTATAAACCCTCGAAAAACAAATTAAATCCGGTCTAAAATATTAAAAATCAGCACCCAATGCAATATACAACATCGGCTTCTGCACTCTGCGACTCTCAATACCCCATGCATAATCGGCCCGCAAAAACAATCCGAATACCTGCATCCGCAGTCCGGCACCATAACCAGCCACCAACGGATCACGAAAATAATTCACTTTCACTTTCACTGTTGGCGGATTTTCAATAAAAACAATATTGATCGGATTGTCACCATTATAAGGACTGCTACCGGTCCAGGCGCTTCCCGCATCAAAAAAGCCAGTAATCTGGAAATTTTTCCAAAAACTTCCCATTACAGGCTTTTTGGAGAAATACTTGAACACAGGAATGCGAACTTCACTGTTCAGCAAAGCAAATGAACTGCCGTTCCGAATATTCTGCTTGAACCCCCGCATGTGAACTGCCAAAGTTTGATAAGCAAAATTCTCATTTTGTGGTACAGGAATGCTTTCATTGAATTTGGGTATGATCCAATTATCCACCCCGCCTACATAATAAAGTATTTTTTCTGACCCAAATGAAGTGGCCGCAGCCACCCGCAAGGCCAATATGGAGTGCTTGTCCAATCGTTGATAATGCCGGGCGTCCAGGTTCAATACTGTCATAAACCCAGTGTTAAGGCGAAAACTCCAGTTGGGTTGGGTATTTAATTCAAACCGCTTTACAGCTTCGACATAAAACCTGGCCCTGGATCCTGTTTTCAGGTTAATATCTATATCAACGGTATTATCATAAACGGCCGAAAGTCTGATTGCGGCCCTTTGCTCGGCATAATCAGGTGTTTCCAGCGTTATCTTGTCGGAAGTCAGGGTAAGTTTTTTATCCTGCCGCAAGGTGCCGGTAGCGCGAAAACTTAAAAAAGGGTCAATAGGATATTTGATCTCATATTGTCCAAGCAGCGTATTGGTGCGCACCTGATAAGGTTGGGACGGACCACCGGGTTGGCCACCGTCAAGGGTATTCAATATCGTTTTTCGATATAAGTTAACCCTTTTGTCCAACCGGTTTTTTCGATTTTCCATCCACAAATAATATTCCGCGCCATTGAACGAGACTGGCAGTCGGAATCCTGCTTCGACTACATAGTTTTCCAGCAATTCTTTAAAATTAGCCCTCAGCAATACCCCTGGAGGAGGCGTACGAAAACCTCCGGGGGAACCAGCGTAGCTATCCAGCCCTTCAAACAACAGACTGTTGTCCATGGTGGTAGAGACAAAATCAGTACGGAATTTTAACCGGTAGGGTACAATTCTGGAAGGATTAAATCGTACAATTGGAGCGTGTTTGGCCGCAGAGGAGAGATATCTATTTTTTTTGTTGAGTAACCGGGTGTTCCATTGCAACTCCACACTCTTTATTTCAGGTTCACTGGCTTCGGGTTCCTCATCAGGAGTACGGGAAGCCTCTGGCGAGGGGGCGGCCAGGTAATCGGGAAGTTGGAACAACCAGCCAATGGGGATGGAATCATTTGGAGGTAACGGTTGCTGCAGCGTACTGGGCATTTCCGCTAAGGGGGAATCAGGAACCACCACACCTGCGGTACTTAACAATTGCCGCATATAAGAGGTATAAATTATCGCCTGATTGGGCTTAAAAACCGTTTCCTTATCAGTCAGGTAAAAACGAGTTTCTTTACCTTTTCTAAACCCTTCCAAAACTTTCACATGATTACCCGTATTAGCATCCAAATGTAAAATACCAGAAGCAAAATTAGAATGCAGGGACGAAACTGCCTTTTTCTTCAGCACAGGCACCGTTCGAATACTATCAATTTGTGTGGAATCCAGGTTTTTTCTCACCGTATCGACTGGTGCTAACAGGTATAATATCTTTTCAAAAGGCCATTCCCCTTTCCGATCTGTTGCCAGGGCATTCACTTCCACACCATTTTTCAGGAAAAATGTTGTTTTATAATAGGCGGTGTAATCTTCCAGATGTCCTACACTGCGATTCTGAATGCCATTTTCAGTACTTATCCACATAAAATGGGTACTATCCAACGCTATCGGTTTTCGTTCGTTAGCAAATGGCGTATTAGACATCCTCAACAGTTCATTACTTCTGGTGTCGAGATCAAAAAGAAAAACATCCCGTTGGCCTAATGGCAACACAGAATCGAGCCGTTCCTGTGCTAGCGTATCGGAAATCCTGTTACTTGTAAAGAGGATATACCGTTTCCCTTCAATTACGGCATAAGCAGCATCAAGATCGTCCCAAAAATCCTGGGTCAGTCTTTCAGTCTGACGGTTCACCGTATGGTATATGTACAAATCGGTATACCCACGGACCGTTGCAGAAAAAATCATATCAATAGGATTAATAAAATCGATGCTATGAACCCGTTGAAACTCAGGCGAGATGGGCTTGGTTTCCTTTTTTCGGGTTTCCGTATTAATCAGCGCCAATTTTGCCACATCCCTTTTTTCAAATACTATTCCAAGTGTTTGGTTATCGGAAGCCCAGGTTAACAACGGGTAGGCCTGATCCGTCGCTTGCAGGGCATTTCTTGAACCGCCCTTGAGCAGGCGTTTTCGTTTACCGGTACGGAGGTCTTTTACCCATACTTTCCATTTCCCAAGATCATTTTGTACCCACGCAATACGATTACCATCAGGGCTGATACAAGGTTCATAAAGCGGGAGTTTACGTTTGTTTTTTATTTTAATTAAATTATTGGGATTCGGCTGGTCAGTATTCTGCTCTTCCTCGATGTATTTTTTTTGGTAGTAGGAAAAAATAATTTCAGTGGTTTTGTCATATCCGCTCCCCATTACATACCTGAAACCTGCATCGAGACCTCTGTTAATCCGGGTCAAATAAAGCAGGTTACTGATTGAAGCAGGCCCAAATTGTTGGGCGATATAATGCCAAAATACATGGCCGGCCAATATGGGGTACGCTTTTGCAAGTTTATCGAAGGTAGTGTACTTGCCTGAGGCCAGAGCGTTGCGAAGTTGTTCGTCTTTCTCTACACTCCAGGTTTCACCGCAATAAGCTTTAAGCCCCCCTGTATACCAGCCCGGAAGATTCAGCAGCACAGAATTCTGAACGATTTCCTGCAAATTGCCACCGAACAACATAGCATTGATCATTATACCTGCAACGCCTTCCCTTAAACTCCGGTGTAAATGCTCATGATTACCATCGTAGTAGACAAACATTTTATTACCTGTAACCTTAGTTTCTCCTGATTTTAGCAAAAAAAGGTCCTCTGAACCGATATTGCTCTGCTTTAGGTCGGTGAGGTCGGTAAATACTAATAATTCGATGCGGTCGCTTAATTGATACTCCAGCAATTGCTGAATTTCATCATAGTCAAATTCCGTCATTTGGAGGGCTG
>JBILHQ010000364.1:0-3779 GCA_044350415.1 Saprospiraceae bacterium
GCAGCCAACGATTTATGACGCAGGAAGGTCGCAAACAGGCCTACGAAAACCTGATTGATAATGACATTGATGGCTTGATTGTGATAGGCGGGAACGGCACTTTCACCGGAGCACTGAAGTTTATGGAGGAGTTCCCTGATGTGAATATCATTGGATTACCCGGAACTATTGACAATGATCTTTATGGAACCGATTTTACGATTGGTTTTGATACTGCTCTGAATACGGCTGTTCAGGCTGTTGATAAAATAAGGGATACTGCAGATTCTCATAACCGGCTGTTTTTTGTCGAGGTAATGGGACGTCATTCCGGCTTTATTGCATTACACACCGCAATTGCGGGAGGTGCGGGCGGAGTGCTTATTCCGGAAGAAGATTCAAGTATTGACGATTTGATAAAATTATTGAAACGAAGTGCGAAGCGCTCTAAATTGTTTAGTATTGTCATCGTAGCGGAAGGAAATAAGCTAGGAACAGTATACGATATTGCAAGACAAGTGGAGGAGCGCATCAGTTACTACGATGATATCAAAGTAACTGTAATTGGTCACTTGCAACGTGGTGGTTCTCCGAGTACTTTCGACAGGGTTCTTGCCAGCGTTCTTGGGTTTCACTCAGTGGAAGCATTGATGGAAGGTAAAACGGGCATGACACTTGGATTAAAAAACAATAATGTTCATTACACTTCTTTCCATGATGCAATAACAAAGCATAAAACCTTCAATAAGGACATGCTTCGCATGGCACATATTCTCGCACAATAAAGAAAAAAGAAAGAGAAGTGACGAATGGTGCAGATTATACGCAGCATGATTGACATGCATCGGTAATCTACGTAATTTGTCTCTTCTCTCCCTTCACTCCTTCCAGGACATGCTCTAATTGCCTAACGTGCCTTCCACGCTAATTTTTACTTCCTTGGCCACTTTATCTGCGACCACTGATGGTATGTCGATATTGTAATCCGCGCACAGCAATTTCAATTCAGATTTGAACTCAATTTTATCTCCTTTTACTGTGAATGTAGCTGGAATATCAATTGGCTTCGTAACCCCGTGCATTTCAAGCGTACCTTTGATTTGGCCAGTGTACGTGCCATCTGTTCCAAACTTTACGGCACTCAGGTTGCTGATTTTGCCTTTTAACGTAGCATTGGGGAATTTGGTGGATTCCATATAGTTCTCGTTAAAGTGCTCCTGCATGAGGGCCTGCTTGAAAACAAAGTTTTTGATCAGCACACGGGCTGCTACTTCACCAGTTTCTTTGTTAAGGGCCACGGTACCAGAACTATTGGTCGCTTTAATCGCTTCCAGGGATGATGTAGCATCGAATTTAACTTTAGCGTCTTTTGTTGCAACTTTTTGGGCAGTAATGGACACTGTGAGCGCAAGAAGCGCAATAAAACTAAAAAATAATTTTTTCATGTTTTTAAAAAATGATTGTTAAAGATAGGGTAATTATGGCCACCGCGAAGTGGTTTTGTAATTGCTCGGTTTCCCTCCGCCCCCGCTGACTGCGTTGTAAAGCCTCGCCGATGCGCTGCATCGCCTGCGTTTTACGCCTTGTCAACGGAACTGATGAAAACCGATCATTTTACAAAACCACTTCGCGGTGACTATAATAACTCATGTGCTATTGTTATTTGTTTTCTGCACAGTGAGACAGCATTACCGCCCCATCAATATCTGCACCGGCGCACTCTCCTTTGATGGAAAGTACTTCTCCGGGAGGAAATGTAGTCCGCGGATGTTTTGTATTATTATCAAGTTCGCAAAGTATGGTTGCATCGTTAGTGCCAGCCTCAATAGTGACCTTCGCGGTACCATCTACGGTGCGTGAATCTTTTACCTTACCTGTAATAACGATAATTTTTCCGACATATTGGGCATTAGCCGCATGCTCATCTGCTTGAAAAGCGGCAAATAGCTGTTCAGAAGGCATTCCAAGGTCTGCTTTTTGTGTTGCCATACTCTCTGGTGCTTTGTTCCAGAGATAATACCCATAACCGCCGCCCAATGCGGCTAATGCTAAGAGGACTAAAATAAATTTTTTCATAAAAAATAATTGTGGCAATTAGTGCCGATGTGATTGATTATAAATTAATTGTCTAATGCGCCGGCATCAACCCAAGCTTTGATTTTTGCTCTGCTACATTCATCAAGCAGTCCTTCCGTCGGCATTGGATTAACCGGGTCATTTATCCGGTCAACTAAAGAACCAGCATTAACATAGTCCAGTAAGAAACTATAAGTATCCATTTGATACCCGGAAGTACTTACATTTGCTGCATCATGACAGCGATAGCATTTGTCTTTTAAAATTGGGACGATATCGTTGGAATAAGTAACTGCTGATGTATCACATTGGGTTACACCGTTGAGATCCTCTTCATTGGCATAAGTACAGGATGAGACTGCAATACTGATAGTACTTAAAAATAGTACGCTGATTTTTTTTAACATTCAGGTGAATTGATAAATTGATGAGATTATAGACCTGCTCTAAGTAGTAGAACGTTGCGAGAGTCAATTGCTTATAAAAAAAGCATTATGTTTTTACCTGAAATCAAAAAAAAGAGAACTCAATCATTCTTGTTGTGTTAATCCTTTTCGGAAACAGGTTTTATGTTTCAAATACCTGATCCTATTTTTATTTATAAACAAAAGTACGGCAACTTTCAAAAAGAGAGGCCTAGGTTTCTCTGAAACCGGTTAAATTATCATTGAACATGGAAAAAAAGAGTTGGAAGCAGAAACTTGCCCAATTTGGAGTGGCCGGTTTTTTATTTTTTCTGATCAAAGGACTTTTATGGCTTGCACTTGGTGCGGGCGCCTTAAAAGCATGTCAATAACTATGAAAAAAACATTATTGGCAGCAAGCAAACGTTTCCTGCTGCCTGCTATCTGGCTGGGTTGTATTACCTGGCTTTCCACCAAAGGTGGTGTGTCGTTGCCTTCTTTTAGTTTGATAGGGATCGACAAACTGGGGCATGCTGCTGCTTATGGGTTGTTGGTGGGGCTCCTGCATACAGCGTTTCCTCCGGCAAATCAACGTCAGGCAGTTGGCATTTGGTTGTTCGCATCGATGTACGGCGCTTTTATGGAGTGTATTCAGTACACCTTTTTCCCTAACCGGATGTTTGAATTTGATGATATGCTTGCCAATGCAATCGGCGCTTTGTTGGTTTGGGGCGTTTTTTGGGTAAAAAAAATTAACAGGAAAAGGTGAACTTTGCAGCTTCAAAATTCATTTGAGCTTTAAGTGCATTTTAAATAAGACATGACAGAACAAGAACTATTACGGCGGGAATCGCTGGAGAAACTCCGGGAATCAGGTATTGATCCGTATCCGGCCGCTATGTACGATGTGACGGCTTTTGCTGCAGATATCGTAGCCCATTACCAGGAAGAAATTCTTGAGGATGGTACTAAGAACAGGCTTAATTACCAAACTGTTTCACTGGCTGGTCGGGTAATGGCCACGCGGGAGGCTGGTAAGGCATTATTCATGAATTTACAGGATAGTACCGGTCGAATTCAATTATATTTACGCAGGGAAGAGATTAATGGCGGAGATGAGCATTCTCCCTTGTTCGATACGGTCATTAAAAAGTTACTGGATCTGGGTGATTTTATTGGTGTAAAGGGATATGCCTTCCGCACAAAAACAGGGGAGGTAAGTGTACATGTTCAGGAGTTTACTTTTCTGTCGAAATCCTTGCGCCCACTGCCTATCGTCAAACGCGACGCGGAGGGTAATATATTTGATGCTTTTACTGA
>JBILHQ010000365.1:0-3767 GCA_044350415.1 Saprospiraceae bacterium
GCAATATGGGCAAGTTGTTGTTTCATAAAGCAAAGGTATAATTAATGCCCGATAACTATTTTCCTTACCACAACCTACCCCCCATTGGCAATACGCAGCAAACACATTCTCTGTGGCATTACACCAGTCGACAAGGAATACTGCACCCCTGATTTAGGGTAAATAATAAATGGCGGGCCCTGTAAAGCAGGAGGAAGCACAGTGCCATTGGGCAGGGCCGTGCCGCTTTCGCCCCTTCGACAAACTCAATTTGCTCAGGGCAGTAATTCTGTCGCGCAACAGCCAGCCCCCTTGACATGGATACCATCCGTCAAATGCTCCACCGCACGACCCAGACATATAAAACCCGGTTCGTGGTCAAAATCGGCGACCGGCTCACGGCTTTTACCACCGATGAAATCAATTTTTTTTATGGAGAAAATAAAACAGTGTGGATGCGCCTCAAAAATGGCCGGAAATACGTGATTGATTACACCCTCGACGAACTTGAAGACCTGCTCCACCCAGAGCAATCCTACCACCTCAACCGCAAATACATCGTCACCTTCGAATCTATCCGGGAAGTGGTCGCCTAGAGCAACAGTCGCCTGAAAATCGCCCTGAAAGACGCGCCCGATACAGAAGATATTCTGATCAGCCGGGAAAAAGCAGAGGATTTCAGAATTTGGCTTGGAAAATGACATTCATTGACGATTGATTCGATTTACGATTTTATACACGCTTCCATCTATTTATCTAATCAGTATGGCCAGCTGAAATCGGGAATAAAATCGTAAATGGTAAATCGAATCAATCGTAAATCCCAAACCTCTCTATCTTTGCGCCATATGCAAAACAAAACCTTTTACCTCCTCGCTATTTTACTCGCCGCACTCACCACCGTCGAATGCCACCTGATGGGCAGCAGTATGCGCGGAGGTGAACAGTTAACGCCTTCCATTATCAGTCTGATCGCTGGATTGGCAATTGGCATTATCGCGATGTTCCGGGTTCAAAAAACACAAGGGAGCAAACCTACCACCCTGATTGTATCTGTGGTCCTTGGCCTGTTTTCACTTTGGCTCATTGCCGACACCGCGCATTTCAGTAAAGCCATTTTCAGTGGCACTGCTGTAGACTACCATATTTCTGACGTGATTCCCATTATGGAAATCATGGCTAAACGATTCCTCCACGGCGAGGAAGTATATGCCAATATCCCCGAAATTTGGGGTGGGATGTTGCCGATCTACCTGCCGTCCATGTGGCTGCCTTATATTTTTTCTACCCTGGGCCATTTCGACCCGCGTTGGATAGATGTCGTTTTTATGCTGGCTGCGACAGTGGTGCCCATGGTATTGCTTCGGGGCGACCGGAAATACAGTTGGGGAAGTTTATTGGCAATTCCTGCGGTAATTGCACTTTATCAGCAATTTATGCACGTAGATACCCGATTGGTATCCATGTCGGATGAAGGGGTGGTCATCGGATGGTATGCCTTATTGGCTTGTGCCTTGTGGAGCCGGAAACCGGTATTAATTGGACTGACCATTGCGCTAAGCTTGTTATCGCGCCTGAGTATTATCGGCTGGATTCCGGCTTTTGGCTTATTTGTCTTTTTATTCGACGACAAAAAGAAGGCTTTCAAAATTGCAGGTGTGGCGGCAGTGGTAAGTCTGGTGCTCATGGTCGTCACTAAAGCCATTTTTAACCTGAGTAATTTCCTGGATTTACCCAAAAGATACCTCGCGGCTGTTCAGGGCGACGATTATCAAAAACTAAAAGGAGCCATCAATGAAGGGATGGGCATTGCCAAAGCACTCGATCAACAACAATTGACGACGCTGCATGCAGTCAATCAATGGAGTACGTTCCTCCTGCCGCTCCTGTTGCTCGCATTATATGCACGCTTTAAAAAGTATTTTGACAAAGATATGTATCCTATTGCTATGTTGAAAATAAGTTTAGTGGTGTTTTTCAACCTGCTTATTATCCCTATTCACACCATGTTTTACACGTCGGTCTTTATTTCGGTAGCCATTTTGTTGTTTTACGTACAATCAAATGCGCAAACGGTGCCAGCAGGGAACCAACACACCGCATAAACCACCCACGATATAGCCAGTCAAAATATCCGTCGAAAAATGTTTGCCTGCTTTGTAGCGGTTATACCCAATGGCCAATGGCAAAGCAGCCGCTCCCGACCAAACCGCATATCGCCACCTTGATTTCGGATAGAGTGCCGAAAATACACTTGCCGTAAAAAAACAGGCGGAAGCACTGGTGGAAGTATGCCCTGAAAAAAAGGAACGCTGTGCATCCCGGGTAGTTTTCCACGATGCCGGTGCATCGGGATTATAGGTGAAAGGCCGCGGCCTTCGCACTGTATTTTTCACCAACTGCGTCAAGCCATTGCTCAGTATCATCGTTTCCAATCCCATGGCAGCCACTACCTTGCCCTGTTGCATGGTACGGCATTGCGGCGCTAATGCCAGTGCAGCCGGGAGTAAATAAGAGGCAAGGAGCAATTGATCGCTTCGCTTTTTGGCGGTAAGCGAAAATTGCCGGGTGGCACGTTGGTCAAAAGCCGGAAATATCGAACCCGCATTTAAGCCCGCAATATCAGTAGCAGTCAATGGTTTAATTTTGGGCGCTAATGCATACCCGCCAATATTCAGGATCAATCCCGTGCCTGCTATCCCAATTTCTTTATTCCTGCTCAACGAATATGGAAATGGCGTTTGCGCACCACAGTTCAACACTGCGACTACACAAAAACAAACCACCCCAATAATATGCCTCACCGAAGACCCATCAAATGTAAAACGTACCATAACCACAACCGGAAACGACTTTTTTGTGTGTGAAAAAATAATTGTTTTTCCTTCATTGGATCTACCTTCTGGTGCTCCGGATGTCGCAAAGGAAATTGTACTGCACCAGCAGCAATAGCCGATTGCGCATTGAAACCAGTAGTATTCGTGGCATTCGTGTCGCCAATGCCCACATTCTGAATCAGATTGACCGAAGGTACGATACAAATACCGCCATGGTTCAAAATGCTGTAAAACCACGCATAAGCCCAGGAATTATTCTTTCTGGCACGGGTCACTTCAAATTTATCCAGCATATAAGCCCTGGCAGGAATGGAAGAGATGAAATCCTGCATTTTATCGCTGGTCTTGAAGGCATCCAATCCGGTCAAGCGAATATCCATATTGGCCCATGCACGCCGCCAGCTCGCCCAACCCCAAACCAATGAAAATTCAGACCAAAAATAATCACTGCCGCCGTCTTTAGTAAACCGTTCAATCAAATTAGAGCCACCGATATGCATGACGGTTTCATCATGTGCATACCGCTCCAGCAGTTCCGCGCAAAACCTGAAAAAAGAAGGATCGGGTAAACAATCATCTTCGATAACTATCCCGCAGGGTTCTTCCCTGAAAAACCAGTTCAATGCATCCCCAACGCCCTCCCGAAGCCCTTTATTCTCTTCGCGGAACAAGGTAATGACCTCACATGGCCAGTCGATAAGGTCCACGATTCGCCGCGTTTGTACGACGGCTTCCGCCTCTCCGGGACGACCGGACCGTGCACCATCGGCATGAATATACAGCCGCGCCGGTTGCACCAACCGGATACGCAGTAAGGCAGCTGCTCCATGTTGCGGACGATTGAACACCAGCAACAACACAGCGACGGGACATTGGTATGACTCCATGGGCGCAAAGATGCAAAAAAGGGCCGCTTTATTACAAAGCGGCCCTCCAAAACAAATCACAAAG
>JBILHQ010000366.1:0-3766 GCA_044350415.1 Saprospiraceae bacterium
AATAATTGGCGAAATTGACCCTGAGAAGTAGCATCAAATTGAAAAATTTAAAAAATTGTTTTTCGTTGGCTGGCGAAAGGGACGAAGGAACGCCGTGCCGGCGACTCTATGGACAGACACTAACTAATCAAGGAATGGGTTGGGCATTTCACAGAAAAAAACGAGCCCGGAAATTAACCACCAACAAATATCCCTTGCAACAGGAAAAATAAATAATGAGCGACACCATCCTGAATATCACCCTTAAAAAAGGAGGCGCAGTGCCCAAAAGTCCATTTCCAATGGGCGAAATGGCGCTGCCCCAATTACTTTTTAAAGGGCCGGAAACTACCCCATTCCTGGCACCACGCGGTATTTTTTTATGTAAAAACCAACTCTTTGTGGCCGATACCGGCCGCAATCGGGTCTTTATCTGGAACCAATTCCCGGAAACTACTTTTCAGGAACCCGATATCGTGCTCGGCCAGGGCGACGCCGACGGAACCGGGCGAAACGCAGGCGGCACCGTCAATGCCCAAACCCTCCAATATCCGTCCGGGATCTGGTCGGATGGCAAGCGGCTAATTGTCGCAGATGCCTGGAACCACCGGGTACTCATCTGGAACGAATTACCTGCCCGGCACGGACAACCAGCGGATGCCGTGATTGGTCAACGGGACTTCGACAGCAACCAGCCCAATGCCGAAAAAGTAGGCGCCAATCCCAATGAACGCACTTTATTCTGGCCTTATGGCGTGTTCAGCGATGGCCAGCGCCTTTGGATTGCAGATACTGGCAACCGGCGCATCCTTTATTATGACCATATCCCGACTGAGCATTTTGCACCCGCCAGCGGCGTTATCGGGAAGCCCGATTTGGTTACCAGGGATTACGAGAACCAGGACCCTATCTGGCCTTATTCCGTAAAAGTAAGCCCCAATGGCACGATGTCGGTAGCCGACACCCAGTATTACCGCATCCTCATTTGGCACGACTGGCGCACGGCATTTCACCAAAAAGCAGATGTCATTATCGGACAAGCAGATTTGGACAGCAGCGGACAAAACCAATACGGCCTTTTTCCGATGGCGAATACGCTGAGTTGGTGTTACGATACCTGCTTTTTTCAAAATGGGCTTTTAGTGGCTGATACGGGCAACAGCCGCGTGTTGCGCTTTGATGCTATTCCGGAGCAGAGCAACCCCACCGCCACCGGCTTGCTGGGAAAATCTAATTTTTTCACCGGCAGCGAGAATGCAGATACTGTTTTTGGCACAGAAAAAAGTATGTATTGGCCCTTCTCTATTTGTGCCGATGAAGGCCGATTGGCGGTAGCAGATACAGGTAATCACCGGGTTTTAATTTATCCATTGTAGTTAGACTTAATAATTTATGCACGCCTTATTTCCACTCTTGTTTGCAGGTGTCGTCGGATTTACACACGCCTTTGAAATTGACCATTTATTGGCCGTGAGCAGCATTGTAACCCGTCGAAAATCGACCTTAAAGGCCATTAAAGACGGTATTTATTGGGGATTGGGGCATAGTTCTACTATTCTGGCTATCGGGATGGGTATGATGATCGCTAAAGTGATGGTTGCCGAACACATTTTTCACTATTTCGAAGCGGGGGTGGGTTTCATACTGATTCTCCTCGGCGCGCACCGGATATGGAAAACCTGGCAACATACGCAACACCACGCCTTGGCGCACCACCATGAAGAACCACACGGTCATCGCCTGGCATACGGTATCGGACTGGTACACGGACTGGCAGGCAGCGGCACCCTGGTATTGCTCGTCATGACGGAACTGAAAACTACGTGGGAAGGCATTATCTACCTGCTCATTTTTGGGATGGGTTCTATTGCGGGCATGTTACTGGCATCCGGCATTTTCAGTTTGCCTTTTTCCACTAAAGTATCCTCCAGTCCGCTGTTACATCGCGGATTAACGCTCACTTCATCATTACTTTGCATTATTTTTGGGTGCAAAGTGGTCTTTCAAAACCTTATTTTTTAATGAACGAACCCCAAACACCCCGCGAATGGTTGCTACTTGCCCTGGATGATTTCCATATTGCGGTAGTGGCGGACCATGGACGACTGATAGAAGTGGAAAAAGAATACACGATCGACATTGAACAAAACGGTGTATTTAAATTGCTTTGGAAAGGCAAAGTAGTCGCTCCGTTTCTGGATTTAGCCGAACTCTGTCATTTTATTCAACAGTCATGAATGAAAAAAAAGAATTAGCCATCGTTGCATTGTCTTCCAGTGAATCGCAACCGGGCAATTATGTAGTGATCCTCGAAGATTTGAACCAGCAACGGCGTATTCCCATCATCATCGGGATGCCGGAAGCCCAGTCGATTGCCATTGCGATGGAACAAATGCAACCTGCCCGGCCATTGACGCACGATTTGCTTAAAAACGTAATTGGAGTCCTCGGCGGTGCTTTGAGAGAAGTGGTGATACACGAACTGTCGGAAGGCGTATTTCATGCCCGGCTGGTCCTCCAAAAAAATGACGGTACCCTGCTCGAAGCTGATAGCCGCGCTTCAGATGCTATTGCATTGGCAGTACGGTGCGGTGTACCCGTTTATTCTTTTGAAAATGTGATCCTGGAAGCTGGTATTCTCTCAGACTCCCTGGCTGGCCGCCAAACAGGTGGCTCATTAGCCCAATACAGCCTTGCCGAACTGGATGATTTATTGGCAAAAGTGATCGAGAAAGAAGATTATGAAAGCGCTTCAAAAATCAAAGATTATATTGATAAACGGAAAGAAACTTAGCAGCTTAATCACTGAACTCCACCCGTTCAATCAATAATTCATTCCCTTGCACCACATTGCCGCAAGGTTTGCCACAAGCGCATACAAAACGGTAATTTTGTACTTCGGTGATTTGGTTGCAATCGGGACATTGCACCAAGATTGGCACCATATTGACCCGTAAAATAATGTTTTTAAAACGAACCTCATCTTCCTCCACCACCGCCTCAAAAGCATTTTTCAAAAGGGTGGGTTCTACATTAGCAAGCGGTCCAACTTTCAAATCAACCGCTAACACTTTTGCTAATTCTTCGGGAGAAAAACTATCGTCGAGCGTGCGGAATATGGTGCGGACAAGGGATATTTCGTGCATGATTTTTATACTTCCTGTTCCAGCGCAACGCGCAATTCAGCCAGTTTTATTAATTGACTTTGCGCTTCCGCAATAATAGCCGGATCAGTCGTCAATTGTTGCGCTTCCTGCGCTTTGGCGACCATTTGTTCAAAAAGAGAGCGGCTGGAACCATTCCCCTCGAGATTCAGGTACCAGCTGGTTTCTACAAAATTCAGCAATGTCACTGCGCGTTCGAGCGGCCAATTGGCTGCGGTGCGCACCTCCAGTGCTTCGGTGTAATAGAACAGCGCTTTTCCCAAATTGTCCGAATGAACAGCCTCAGGGTACTTGGCGAGTGCGCTGGCGTAATTGTTACACACCATGGCATATTCGTAAGGATGCGCTTCTTTGGTAAAGTATTGAAGCGCCTGTTGAAAAGAACCGGATGAAATGCCTGCCCAAATACTTTTTTTCTTTACCTCATCGGGTATTTCTGCATAAATTACCCCGAGGTATTGTTGCATATCGGCAAAAACATCGGGTGTTTCATCCCGGGTAAATACTTTCAGGGCTTCCTGAAAACTTTCTAAAGCACCCCTGAAAAACTGCGGGTTATCTTTTTTAGCCCAGGTATACAACAAAATACCGCGCCGGTATTGCGCTTGTGCCAGCAATTCAGG
>JBILHQ010000202.1:0-11529 GCA_044350415.1 Saprospiraceae bacterium
TGATGCCGATTTCGGCCCTTACTTTTTTGGAGACATTCAGTTTGGAGCCCACAAAAGCAGTCGTTTGGTCGTAATTGCTGTTTAAAGCGACCGATTTGTGGTCTTCGCGGGTAAAAGAAGCGCGTACGGAGCCCATTTTACTGGCACCTGAAAAAGATAAGTTGTGGCGCTGCGTGAGACCTGTTCTAAAAAATGGTTTAAAATTGTTGGGTTGTGGCGACCAGTTGCGCGTCGAGCCATCCCACCATTGGACGGGTGTGCCGTCGAGTTTGGGGCCCCAGGATTGGGAACTGGCATAAGCCCCGAATGTTTCAGATGTTGGTTTGCCTTCCGGACCAAAATCGCTGTAGAGTTGAGTAGGGTGGAGGTAAATGCCGTTAGCGTCTTTTCCCAACGTTGGTTCATTAAAGGAAAGCGGACCCCCAAAACCGTATTCATTTTGCATGTCCCGCCAGTAAAACGGCTTGGTTGATCGCACACTGTATTGATAATCAACACCAATACCACTGCGCTCGGCTCCTTTTTTCGTAGTAATGAGGATTACGCCATTGCCACCGCGAGCACCGTAAAGCGCTGCGGCATTAGCGCCTTTGAGCACGTCTACCCGTTCAATATCGGCTGGATTGATATTATTGATCGCACTTCCCCAGTCACGACCCGATTCCACCCCTGTCCAGCCGGGCGAATTGTCCAAAGGGACGCCGTCGATGATGATGAGCGGTTGGTTGTTGCCAAATATTTGTGTGTTGCCGCGAATGACAATCCTGGTGGTGCCACCTTCCACACCATTGCCCTGGATCACATTGACGCCCGCCATTTTTCCCGCCAAACCGCTCACAATATTTGCTGTGTTCGACTTCGTTAACTCATCCCCTTTGAGGTTCTGTGTGGCAAAACCCACAGACCGCGCCTGTCTTTCTATCCCGAAAGCGGTAATGACAGTTTCACCCAATAACTGGCCATTTTCGGCAATGGCAACTTCAATAAAACTCCGGTCGGCCACCGCCACCGTCACCGTTCCATAACCAGGGTAGATGATGATAAGACTGTCATTCGCCTGTACTTGCAGGGTAAATTGCCCGGAAATATCTGTCGATGTGCCTGCTGGTGGAGTTTGAATGGTTCGGACAGTAGCACCTGTAACAGGTTCGTTGCTAATAGCATCAGTGATTTTTCCGGAGATTGTTTTTTGGGCAAATAAAGTGGTGGTGGCAATGGATAAAAGGAATACAACGGGTACGTAAAGTCTGTGCATATCGAAAGGATTATCGGGCAAAGATAGATTCTCCGGTTGTTTGTCCTATGTTTGCCGGAAATTATTTTTTATGGATATGAAAAGAATTTTACCGCTCTTTTTCCTGTTTGCCGTTCAGTTGTCTGGCCAGGTTACGCTTAATTTCCCCATCTGGGATGCAGGGACCGAAAATCAGCCTTCGGATTGGCTCCTGAAACCACCTGCACAAAAAGCCGCTATGTATCAAAGTGCAGATGGGAAAGATATTCTTTTGTACAACGGCTTATTGACCCGCCGATTCAGGATAACCCCTGATGTCGCCTGCACCGACTATAAAAACCTGTCGACCGGACAGCAAATCCTTCGCGCAGTTTCGCCGGAGGCAAGATTAGTCCTCAACGGGAAAACGTATGATGTGGGCGGCTTGAAAGGCCAAACCGAAAAGGCATATTTGCAACCGGATTGGTTGGACCGTTTCACCCCACAATCAGGCGATTTCAAACTCCAATCCGTTGAGTCCATGCCCTTACAACCATTTCTGAACTGGCAAACCAGAACCTGGACGATGAACCGCCAACAACCTGCAGGCATCACCCTGACATTTACTTACAAAGCCGTAGCGAATGAAATTGCTGGACTTGAGGTGAACGTAGTTTATGAATTGTACGATGGTATTCCTTTGATTGTCAAATGGATAGCCTTGAAAAATACGGGTGCTGTGCCCATGAAAATCAATCGCGCTGTCAATGAGGTATTAGCCTTTGTGGAAGAAGAAAGCGCTGTGGTGGGCCAATCAACACAAATGAAAAAGCAGCATGGGATTTATGTGGAAACCAATTACGCTTTCAACAACGCCATGCGGTACGATATCAGCGATCAAACCACCCATTGGGTCATTGATTCCGCTTACACTTCTCAGGTGAATTACGATTACCAGACGCCCTGTGTATTAGAGGTTTTTCCGGAAAAAGCACCGGGCATCGATCTTCAGCCAGGCGAAATATTTCGGTCCGTGCGCACCCACGAACTCCTGATGGACAGTTATGACCGCGAAAGACGTGGATTGGCAATTCGCCAAATGTACAGGAGGGTAGCGCCTTGGACGACGCAAAATCCCATATTTATGCACCTGGTCAGCCAAAATGATCAGCAGGTGCGCGATATCGTAGATCAATGTGCATCAACGGGTTATGAAGGTATTATCCTGAGTTTTGGCAGCCATTGTAATATGGAGGACACCAGCGCTGCCAATATTCAGCGCTGGAAATCGCTCTCGGATTATGCCCACGCTAAAAATATCCTGATCGGCAGTTACGCCTTGTTCAGCAGCCGGCGCATCAGCGATGCCAACGACGTAATCGATCCGAAAACCGGACGGCCCGGCGGTGCCTTTTTTGGGAATGCGCCTTGTTACGGCAGTCCGTGGGGATTGGCTTTTTCGGCTAAACTTAAGTATTTTATGCGCGCTACAGGCTTCGATATTTTTGAAAATGACGGCCCTTATCCGGGCGATGTTTGCGCTTCGACCACACATCCTGGTCATAAAAACCTCGAAGACAGTCAGTGGCGGCAAATGGACATTCAAAAAGATCTTTACCATTGGTGCAATGAAAACGGCATTTACGTCAATGCGCCCGACTGGTATTTTTTAGATGGCACCAACAAAATCGCGATCGGTTACCGGGAAGTCAATTTTTCGCTCTCCCGCGACCAGCAAAAAATCCTCAATCGCCAGAACATATACGACGGCACCTGGGAGAAAACGCCCTCGATGGGCTGGGGTTTTGTACCATTGACCCGATACCAGGGCGGCGGCCCCGAAGCGGTACTGGAACCACTCAGCGAACACCTGCGCGATTACGAACAACTGATGGTGCAGTATTACGGTGCCGGTGTGCAGGCCTGTTACCGGGGACCGCGCTTATACGATACAGAACCGACGCGGGTGATGGTGAAAAAAACACTCGACTGGTACAAAAAGCACCGCAATATCCTCAATTCTGACATTATTCACCTGCGCCGGGCAGATGGCCGCGATTGGGATGGGATACTGCACGTGAATCCAAGCTTGCAGGAAAAAGGATTTGTACTACTGTATAACCCGTTGAAAACGGCGATTACAAGGACGATAAAAATACCTTTGTATTATGCGGGATTGGATAAAACGGCCATGTTTTCGAATGAAAACACGTCGTTTAAGGTGACTTTAAATCGGGCGTATGAGGCGGAGGTGACGGTGCGTATTCCTGGGGAGGGGTGGGTTTGGTATGTGATTAGGTATTAAGTAGGAGGTATGAGGTATGAAGTATTAAGTAGGAGAGACAGACCGCATACTTCATACCTCATACCTCAAACTTAATCTTACTGTCTTTACTTTCCTAATTCAAATGTTCCCGAGAACCAATCCAAAAACTGTTGGACTACAAGCGGGTCAACTGGCAAATACCCGGCCGTAATTGCTTGTCCAAAAGGTTTTCCAGGTTCTTTTTTCCATGACAACCAGGTATGGAGTTTGGCTTTGCCCACTCTGGTTGGAGTTAGTTCATTGAAAGGAAGGCCAGATAGTTCATTGATTTTCAATTCTGTGTGTTGCCAAAGCGGATCACCGGCAGGAATCATTTTTGCTAAAAAGTGCTCCAGATACCCAGCGTTGGCGTTATCAGGCATAATCCATATGCCAATAGTTGGCAAATCAGGTTCAACTATAATTTTTGCGCCGATTTGGGAATCTGCCTGCAAAAGTGATGCAACACTGAATTTATCCGCTAATTTTTGCCGGATAGATTGCCAGCGATTATTGTAACCTGCATCATTGGCATCTACGATGATCCCGATATTAGAAAGATTTGGATCATCGAGGGCCAACTCTAACAAATGAATAGCATTATTGTATCCATTTCCGACTTTTACAAACTCACTTTTGTATTTCAAAGGGATATCATAGCCGACTGGAGGATTCAAACCTGCTTTTTGGCAAAGCACAGACAAAGCAATTGCATCATTGCCTTCTACAATTAATTGTTGGGCCATACTATCTGGTTTCTAAATTGGCTTCTAAACTAAGTTCTAAATCTTCTTTATCATAAGCAACTACTTCCGTTTCGTCCGTTTTTCGATTTTTTTGCATTCGGAAATATACGCCTTTGTCTACATTTTCCGGCTTTTCCAGTGTGTAGGTAAAGGATTTAATAGCGTCAGAACTATGGGTAGTGGCAAATACCTGTACATCAAGTTCCTCGGCGTATTTGAAAATAATTTCCCAGAGTTTTTCCATGACGGAATAGTGCAGGCCGGATTCGATTTCATCGAGAAGCAGCATTTTGCCTTTTGCACTGACGAGTGCGATGGCGATTAAAAGCATTCTTTGAGCACCGTCTCCGAGGCTTTTGAGCGGGAGTGGTTTTTTTTCGTCTTTTAATCTGACCAGAGTCGATTTAAGATTTACGTCCATCCTAACGAGGTTAGGAATAATTGTATCTTTTAAAATTTTAACAACTATATCTTCGTCTTCAGTTAAGACAATCTTAGACCATAATTGGTAAAGTGGGAAATAATCATTTGTACCGAATGGAATAAAAACTGCCACATCTCGCGGTTCAATGTTATTAAAGTCAGAGACATTCAGTCGGTTTCTTAGAATATTGGTATCTTCATTCTCCTTAGGAGTTTGGATTAAATAATTAAGGTTGTCTCCCTTGCGATCTCTTATTATTGAAAAATCATTGATTTGTAAACTGTTCCTGTCTAATTGAGGTATTACATCAAGTTGTTTCCTGTTAAAGAAAGGGTCATACTGCTCCCGAAAATGTTGTGAATTTTGATCTCTTTGATTGAGAATATGGAGCATTACAGTGAGGTCTGTTCCTGCCTCACGGATACGGAGTGCCTCCAAAAGAGCCGTCTTACCACAATTATTTTTCCCCGCAAAAAGGTTCACTCTTTTCAAACCCTCAATCTTGAGGTGCTTAAAAAGTTTATAGTTTTCTATGTTTATTTCCTGCAACATATTCCGTCTCAATTTTAAGCAAAGATAAGGATTTTACTAATCCTTGTATATGTGACTTATTGCTGTGTGTTTCCCTTTCCTGCTTTTTTCACGGGAAACGGCAACACATCCAACATATCTATTAACTTTGCCCTTCCACAGTTTCTAAATTTATGGCCCAAAAACGAGGCGCAGGCTGGGACGAACAGGATATTCCCGTTATACCACCAGGCAAAAACCACCTCCTGGCAATCGGCATCAATGACTACGCGCATTGTCCGAAACTCCATAATGCCGTCAAAGATGTCGAAGATTTCGCCGCTTTGATGGGTGATAAATATGGTTTTGAAAAAGCGCAAATCCAATTGCTTTGCAATGAAGATGCCACTGCCGAACGCATTATGGCGGCATTCAAAAGCCTTGTGCGTACCGTGCAACCTACTGATAATGTGCTGATTTACTTTTCAGGCCATGGCGAACTCGATGATATTTTGGACGAAGGTTTCTGGATTCCTATCGAGGCCGAACGCGGAAAGGAAAACCACTATATCCGCAACAGTACTATTCATAATGTATTGCGCAAAATCAATAGTTTTCACACCTTTTTGATCGTAGATTCCTGCTATTCCGGTTCGTTGTTTTTAGATGGTAAAAGTAAATTTGTGTCGGATGCTTATGATTTTGCTTCCCGTTGGGGCCTGACTTCTGGTCGGAATACGATTGTCAGCGATGGCAAACCCGGCACGAACAGTCCTTTTGCCACTGCTTTACTCGACACTTTGCGCCGGATAGACCAACCGATGAATGTCAGCGCTTTATGCGATATCATCAAACAAACTGTTCCCGCTGCTACGAAGAAACTGCAAACGCCCATTGGCGACCCGCTCAGTATAGAAGGGCATAAAGGCGGACAGTTTATTTTTTCGCCGAAAGTGGTGGTTAGTCCTGAGTTGTCAGACTGGGAGAAAACAAAGACAGAAAATACAGAATCAGAGGAAGTGTCATGGAAAGAAACCATTGATAAAAATACGTTGCTTGCCTATCACCGCTACTTGCGGAAATACCCAAAAGGTAAGTATTCGGAAAAAGCTGATGAACAGTTGGAGGAATTGGAAAACCATAAAAGCAATCAAACTGAACACGATGTAGGAGAGAACCGCAAACGTCGTTTGCCGGTTGAACCGGAAATGGTTTTTGTTGAAGGCGGGGTATTCCAAATGGCAGAAAACTATAAGGTCTCCTTATCTGATTTTTCTATTGGCAAATACCCCATCAAACAAGCCGAATGGAAGGCCGTTATGGGCAATAATCCAAGCCATTTTAAAGAATATGTAAAATGCCCAGTTGAAAATGTAAGATGGGATGATGTTCAGGTTTTTTTGAAAATACTGAATGAAAATACCGGAAAAAAATACCGAATGCCTACCGAGGCGGAATGGGAATTTGCTGCAAGAGGCAGCAATCAATCGAACGGATTAGCCTATAGTGGAAATAACAATATTGATAAGGTCGCATGGTATATGGGAAATTCTTGCAGTCAATTACATCCTGTTGGTGCTAAAAAAGCGAATGAGATTGGAATTCATGATATGTCGGGTAATGTATGGGAGTGGTGCAGCGATTGGTATGGTAGTTATAAAAACACTGGTGAAGTTGTGGTCAATCCAACTGGTAGTGACAAGGGCTCGGACCGTGTTCTTCGAGGCGGCTCCTGGAATGATCCCTCAGAGTGGTGCCGCGTGTCGTACCGCAGAGGATACATCCCAGACAACCGGAGCCCCATCATCGGTTTTCGGGTAGCTTTATCCCCCAAGTGAGGTGGTATGCTCTTCTGGCATCTATCGAGCAAAAAAAGAAAATAATAAAAAAAAATAAAAAAAACGGAATAGAGTGGCTGTGCGGTGAAGGAGGAGGCACGACGACGGAGCGCATAGCAACGCAATGGAGTGGACGGAGTGCCAACTTCGTGACCGGGACATGTTATCTTTTCGCCTTTTTCGGCGAAAATGGTGACAGGTCCAAACTAGTGACCTAAACAAAATCTGTCTTGTAAAGTAAGGATTTCCATTCAAAGCCCTGCCAGGGAGCTGTCACCATCTCCGCTGAAAAAGCGGAAAGGTAACATCTCCCGACCCCGGTTATTGCTGCCTGAAATGTTAGGTTGGCATTCGGCAGATTCTCCTTTATCGGCTTCCGGTTCGCTTCGACCTCCCAGTGAGGTGTCATTCCGGAGAGCCTCTTTTGAAGCCCTCATCTACGCGGGCCTTTCGGCAGCCATGACATTATTGCCGCTCACTATTGTAGGTGCTGGACTTTGCTCCGTCGCTCAATTCAAAAACTAAGATGCACCTCCGTAATGACTCCGGGATCGCAATAAACATCAAAGTACCCTTCCTTCTTAACCGTACCATTTCGCAATGTATACCAACCGAGTGCCTTGTCAGAGGCTATAACATTTCGTTCCTCGTTTTGCAAACGTAGAATATCGTTAATATTTCCAAGGGCGTAACGGTTGTCCTCCCAGTAAACTTGATGAGTAGTTAGCAGGTTTAGCACCAAAGTATCTTGCTTAAATTCGTTGGGTATAATAGACGGCAGAACAATCTTATAGGATGCTTTGGGGTACATTTTCAAAGCATAGTGTTGATCGTCTCTCAGATTCAAGAGTTCAGATGCCGCAGTCGTGTAAAAATCATTTATATCAAGGTATAAGTTTTTGATGCCATTGTCATTATCGTACCTAACGTACCTTTGGTACCTTTCTGGCCAAGCTGTACTTCCTAAATAAACATTATTAAGGTTAGGTTCAAAGTTGTTGAATGATGCATCAAATGTGCCATCGTCCTTTGTAACGCCAGAGACGTGAACCTCAACGACTAATTCTCCATTCCACGCGGCGTTTGCATCGCCATCTGCTGTATAAACAGCCCATGAAACGCCCTTAATAGGGTTTCCCGTAGAACCATCCTTAAAAGACCCGGATACATTGTAAACCGTTTCCCTATCTTCCTTTAGGCAGGTCATCAAAAAGGGGAGAGCAAAAATTAACCAATACACAGATTTCATAAAAAAAATTTGTATAAAGTTATCTCGTTTACACCCCATAATTCAATGATTATTGTCATTTAACAGGATGATATAAGCACCGACCCTGAAGGGGTCGACCATCAATAGCCCCCGGTGCAACCGGGGGAATGTAAAGGGAATAATAAGCAAAACCCGATAAAGGAATATTATATTAATTATTTGATTGTCAATTGTTGTTGTAAATAAAAACAACATGAACGACACACTTGTCATTGCTTTTCGTTCCCCCGGTTGCACCGGGGGCTATTAATGGTCGACCCCTTCAGGGTCGGTGTGTTCCGCGATGTCACTTATTATTGGATATTTCTGAAAGGATAAAGTTAAAGAGGACATAATTAATGCCTTGCCAGTTCAGCATACATTCGCCGTATTTTCCGACTTCCTCAACGCCCCCGCAAATACGCCACCACCCCATACCCAATCATCACCAACAACAGTATAGCTACGACGACCGCGCCGAGTTGCAAAAAACGAATACCACGGCGCTTGCGGCGGCGTTTGCGCTCCAATTGTTTTTCTAATTTAGTCCAGGCCTGCGCTGGAGGCGCCTCAAAAAGCTTGGACTCGTTGTCTTTAAAAAATTCGAACAGATCAGACATGGTGCGTTAAAGGTAGCCTTTGGCGGTGAGGAGTTTGCGGAGCCGGTCTTTGGCCAGAATGAGTTGCGACTTGCTGGTGTTGATACTAATGCCCAGCGTGTCGGCGATTTCCTGGTGTTTGAAGCCTTCCAGTACGTAGAGATTGAACACCGTGCGGTATCCCGGCGGCAATTCTTCCAGCAGTTCCATAATCTCCCGCGCCGAAATATCGGCCTCAATATTGAAATGGTCCTGCTGATCTACCGGCTGAAACTCGTCGCCCGGAAAATCAATCGGTTGCACTTTGCGGAGCTTCATCAGGGACTCATTGACCATGATCCGCCGGATCCAGCCTTCGAAACTCCCGGCACCGAGGAACGATTCAATTTGAGAAAAAACTTTATAAAAACCGCTGACCATCGCCTCTTCAGCGTCTTGCCGCGATCGCAAATACCGGCGGCACACGCTGAACATCAGCGGGGCATATCGGTCGTAAACATGCTTCTGGATACTGCGATCCTGTTTACAAAGGCGTTGAATGATTTGTTCTTCGGTCAGCACAGGCGACAAATGTAATGATGAAACGGCTATTACCGTCATTTTTATGTTTAGATGCACACCTTTGTCTTTCTGGTGGTTGCAACTCCCAAAAAAAGATTGAAATTTGCGCCCCTAATTAACCTGCAAACTTTAAATTGGAAAAAATATGAAAGAAATTAAGCAATACCTCCATGACAATAAACAGCGGTTCCTCGACGAACTGCTCGATATGTTGCGTATCCCATCGGTGAGTGCCGATCCGAAATATAAAAACGATGTACGCCGCATGGCCGAAGCCACCGCCGAACATCTCCGGAAAGCCGGTGCAGAAGGCGTGGAGGTGGTGGATACCGCCGGTCATCCGATTGTGTATGGCGAAAAATTCGTCAGTGCCAAGGTGCCAACGGTACTCGTGTATGGCCACTATGACGTGCAACCTGCCGACCCGCTCGAACTGTGGGAAAGCCCGCCATTCGAACCAGTGGTGAAAAAAACAAAGCACCATCCGGATGGGGCCATTTTCGCCCGCGGGTCCTGCGATGACAAAGGACAGTTTTTTATGCACGTCAAGGCATTTGAGGCGATGTTGCAAAATGACCAACTGCCCTGCAATGTGAAGTTCATGATAGAGGGGGAGGAAGAAGTAGGTTCCCGGAACCTTGAAAAATTCTGCCGGGAGAACAAGAAAAAACTCGCCTGCGATGTGGTGCTGATCTCCGATACCAGCATTATCGACAACGAAACACCCAGCCTCACGGTCGGCCTGCGCGGCTTGTGCTATATGGAAGTGGAAGTGACGGGCCCAAATCGCGACCTTCACTCCGGCGTATACGGTGGTGCAGTAGCCAATCCTGTCAATGCACTTTGCGATATGATTGCTTCTTTACACGACAAAAAACGCCGCGTAACCATCGAAGGATTTTACGATGATGTCCAGAAAGTGAGCAACAAGGAGCGAAAAATGATGAACCAGGCGCCTTTTGATGAGAAAATCTACAAATGGGACCTGAAGGTGGGTGACGTTTTGGGTGAAGCAGGCTATACCACCATCGAACGCACGGGTATTCGTCCGACGCTCGATGTGAACGGTATTTGGGGCGGTTACACCGGCGAAGGGGCCAAAACGGTCCTTCCCTCCAAAGCATACGCCAAAATTTCGATGCGCTTAGTGCCCGATCAGGACCCTAAGAAAATCGAAAAAATGTTCCAGAAACATTTTGACAAAGTGGCACCTAAATCGGTGGGAGTAGTAGTGACGGCGCACCACGGTGGCTATCCGGTGGTGGTGCCCACTGATTCGGTAGAATATAAAGCCGCCGAAAAAGCGATGGAGCAGGCCTTCGGTAAAAAACCTCTCCCGCAGCGTGGAGGTGGCAGCATTCCAATTGTGGCGATGTTCGATCAGGTACTCAATGCCAAGTCCATACTCATGGGATTCGGCCTGGACTCCGACGATATTCACTCCCCGAATGAGCATTACGGTTTATTCAATTTCTACAAGGGCATTGAAACTATTCCGTATTTCTATACCTATTACGCGCAGATGAAAAAGTAAAGCCTCTGCGGCTAACCATCATTTTAAACTTAAATTCACACACATTAATGAAAAAATTAGTTTTATTGCTTATTTGTGCTTTTGCCACTTTGGGTGCTTTTGCACAGGACACGACTAAAAAATCTAAAAGTAAAAAGACCCCTGTAACAACAGTTGTTACACCGGAAAAAGCCACTCCTGCGTTTCCTGTTTTGGCTACGGCCAAAGACAGTGCCAGTTACGCAGCGGGAATCGTTCTGGGAAACAACCTCAAACGCCAGATCGCCAGTTCTGAACTTGATCAAAAGATGATGAATAATACGGCGATGGCTGTCCTTCATGGCGACTCTCTGTTGTTTACTGCTGATCAGGCTGCGAAAATCGATGCAGAGTATAAAAAAAACCAGTTTAAAAAGGCGAGTGAGGCAAACATGAAAGTCAGTGAAGATTTTTTAGCCAAAAACAAACTGCGTAAAGAAGTAACGACTACTGCCAGTGGCTTACAATATGAGATTTTGAAAAAAGGAGACCCGGCAGGTGCCATGCCAACGGCTGCGAGTACCGTTAAGGT
>JBILHQ010000022.1:0-42486 GCA_044350415.1 Saprospiraceae bacterium
TAATGCAATAAAGCCGGAATGACGTCCCATTACCTCGACAAAAAACAGCCGGTTATGAGAATCTGCAGTATCCCTTATTTTATCAACAGCCTGAACAGCCGTATTCAGAGCAGTATCAAAACCAATTGTAAAATCGGTTCCATAAAGATCATTGTCAATAGTTCCGGGTAATCCAATGATATTCATATCAGGGAATTCCTCCATAAACTTCAGTGCTCCGGTGAAAGTGCCGTTCCCTCCTATCACAATCAAGCCATCAATGTCATTATCAATCAGGTTTTCGTAGGCCTGTTTGCGACCTTCCTGCGTCATAAATCGTTGGCTGCGGGCCGTTTTCAATATTGTCCCGCCGCAGTGAATGATATTGCTTACATCGCCGGTTTCCAGGCGCTTGATATCACCATTAATCATTCCCTCATAGCCGCGCATGATTCCATAAATATGAAGATCATTATTTATGGCATTCCGAACAATTGCCCTCACCGCTGCATTCATCCCGGGCGCATCGCCTCCAGAAGTAAGTACTGCAATTCGTTTCAGTTCTTTTTTCATATAATTACTATGCTAGTCCAGATTTTTAGTGTGAAAATCGGCCAATGGATAAATTGGCTTACGAACGACATTTCCCAGTTTAAGGCGGCGCTCTTCAAGACATTTATTCAGGATATCCTGAAAATGATACGCAATTGATCCTACAAAATGAACCGGGACAGATTGTGCACCAGAATATTTGAGTACATGCCGATCGAGAAACTCGCCCAACGACCCCGCCACTAATGATTGTATATAAGGATGTGCCAAATGTTCTCCCAGGAATTTCGTAAAGGTCGCTAAATAGGCATTGGCTCCCTTTTCGTAAATCTTGTCCTTTATGTCATGCTCCCCTTCCGGAAAAGCAGTGTTAAAAGCATTGTTCAAATCTGGTGGCAGCTCTCTGTAAAACCAAGCCCGCAACAGTGCCTTTCCTAAATGCGTACCACTTCCCTCATCGCCCAGCAACCAGCCTAAGGAGGGCACATTATCAACAATTGTTTTGCCGTCGTAATAACAGGAGTTGGAGCCCGTTCCCAATATGCAGGCAATCCCCGCAGAATGTCCACAAACCGATCGCGCAGCACCCAGCAAATCGTGCTCCACCTCGATCTCCGCTTGGGGGAAACAAGCCTGTAAACCTTTGAGTACGATATCAGCACGGTGTTCATCATGGACACCAGTACCGTAAAACCAGATATGGCTTACATCACCAGGATTTAATTTCGGTAATAGTTGGTCTGTAACAATTTTTTGAATTTCCGCTGAAGAGTGAAAAAACGGGCTGAAACCAACCGTATTTTCCAGTTGGTGCTGCCGTTCGCCCAGAACCAATAACCAATCGCACTTAGTGGATCCGCAGTCTGCTATAATGGTCATCAAAAAGATAATTTATAATTATATGATAATAAGCGGATTAAATAAAATCAACTCCCTCGTGTAAAATTAACACGAACTGTAAGCGATGCAAAAGTAGATTGTTCAAAGGTCTTTTTATACACGAAATGACTTGTTCTGAAAAAATATCTGTTTCCATCCCGCCAAACTTACCCTAAATGTAATTAATTCAAGGTTTATTAGATTGAATATCAATATTTTAGGTAAATTATTCATTTTTCTGCAAAAAAATAAACAAAAAATGTTGCAATTAAAAAACTTTTTGTTTTATCTTTGCAGGAGTACTAACTTATTTAACAGATAACTGTATGGCTCAACCACAACCAACATTCACTCAATGGGCGAGAACTTACAACAGCAGGAATAGGAATTATCACCAACAAGCAGATTTTTTCAAGGATGGTTTTTTATGGAAACTTGTCATCTTGATGGGACTTGGATACCTCGTTTGGTCCGACAAATTTTCCATGACAGTATCGCTAAATGACCAGATGATCGCAGGTAAGAGTGTGAAAACATCTCTTTTATCTTTGGTGCCGGGTAAACAAAATGAGCTGCCGGAATTGAGCTCACTTAAATTAGTGACCGGAAGACGGGAAAAAAGAAAGGAAGGAAATTGCACAGCAAAAGATGCACCACGCCAGGAGGTCAACAAATTACCTGACACAGAAAAAACGATCCGTATGAAATCGTATGTTGATCGGTTTGCACCGGTAGCCATTGCAGAAATGCACAGATCTGGAATACCTGCCAGTATTATTCTAGCCCAGGGGTTACTGGAAAGCAACGCCGGAACAAGTGGATTGGCCCAAAAGGCGAACAATCACTTTGGCATGAAATGCTTTTCAAAAAACTGTCGAAAAGGGCATTGTATTAACTATGCAGATGATACCCACAAAGACTTTTTTATCAAGTATAGTAATGCCTGGCTCAGTTTCAGAGAACACAGTGAAATGCTGAAAAAAAAGCCACGCTACGCAACCCTCTTTCATTCCAGCGATTACCGACAATGGGCTACAGGACTCGCAACAGCAGGCTATGCAACTGACCAACAATATGGGACTAAACTCATTTCATTGATTCAAACACTCCGGCTAGACCAATATGATACCCATTAAAAAAACATTTTCAAGTTAAAACAATACCGGAACTAACTAAACATTTTTTCAATTTCAAAATTATTTTTTTTATAACTAATTTAAAATCAGTTGTTTGAAAAATAAAAAATAAACCCCAAATAAAAATACTAAAAAAAATCTTTGAAATATTTTGTTTGTATAAACCTTTTGTTTTAAATTTGCATCACCATTTATAATTGTTTTAAAAAGCATAACATTCGTTCACTATAAATAATATACCCATGATAAAGGACGATCGCATACAACTTAATGACCGGTTTAAACAGGTATTCAAAATGCTTGAAGAACAGGGTACAATCGTTAAAAATGATCGCAGCGGGAGAGGAGTTGGTGATGTTGCCGAAAAAGTACTGGGAAACAAGTCTTACGGTCACATAATTCGCGCATACCTCAATCCCGAAAGCAAACGCGTGATTGATTATGGTCAGGCTAAACAATTTGCCCGTGCCTATGAAATTAACGAAACCTGGCTACTCTATGGAATCGGCAATCCATTGGGCTTTGAGACACCCCAAAATGCAGGTTCCGTCGACAGTGGTTATGAAAAAGGCAATATTCTCTTTACCACTATCCGGGCTTTCGCAGGAAGTACCTTAGGCGCTGAAAACCAGGAAGATCTTACCTATTTCAGTATCCCGGGAATAAAAGGCGGCGGACTTGTGGCGTTCCAAATTGAAGGCAATTCCATGGACCCTGTCATCAAACACGGTGATATTGTGGTTTGTAAAGTAATTGACAGCGCCGCCGAAATCCGCGATAATGATATTTATGCCGTGAAAAGCAGCGGTAATGTTTGGGTAAAATACGTCCAAAAAATGTTCAACAGTAAAGGACGTGTCAACCGACTAAAAATGATATCAGCCAACTACTTCGATAATGATCCATTTGAAGAAGAAGTAAATGAGAGCACCCGTCTTTATAAAGTAGTTAGAAAAATCGCTAACATATAAAAACTTAACCTGCTGTTTATTGTTTTCGTTGCCTCCCTGCGTTAGTCGTAGTGGAGGTTTTTGTCTGGATCCATATTAAGGAATACTGTCAGAATAAAGTAATCAAATTTTCATCCCCTACATATTTACTGAGGGGCATGTCTGGCGTTTTCAGAGAGCCTCCAGACATGCCCTTACACTTTTAGCGACTGCCACCTTATTAATTTCCAAACACGCCGCTCCTTCTTGTAAACTGAAAGATACCTGAGTTTAATATCAAATGGATTCCCCTGTGAAACACCTTTTACTTGAATAATACCATTAATCGTTGCCGTCCTGTTCCAATGAACAACCTGATTGGATGCCGACACCATCGTACCATAAACAATTTTTCCACTTCCAACAGAATGAATAAAGTCTGCCTTTGATTCAACCAGGCCATTAGAATGGACGTAAATAAGTTCCGTTGATATCAATCGTTGTAATGCAATAGTATCCCTGTTCATCATAGCAAAAAAACGCGCTGATTCACTCTCAAGTATTCTGTTTTGCGCATATCCATCGCTGAGCACCAGGCAAAGCAATCCGGAAATAAAAAAATGAAGCATATTACTTATCATCTTGAAGATCAGTCCGTTTGGAACGATAAAAAAGAGCATTTACTCCCTTCCAAATTGCAAGTGCGGGAAAGGATGCAGTGATTACAATGGGCACCTTCTGTACAGGGTGCAAAAACGACATCTGCATGCAATGCAACCCAATAGAAGCATCCTCCAAAGGTACCGGAGCACCATACTTGAGATCACCTTCAATGGAACACCCTACTGCCGACAACTGCACCCGGATTTGATGCGGCCGGCCGGTTACTGGTCGAACCTCTATAACCTGCAGGTTACCAACATTTCCGAGGTGCTCATAGAACAGCTCACTTTCTTTGGCACCTCCTTGTTGCTTCCGAAATGCTTTTACAATATTTTTTTGTTCATCTTTCAACAGCCAGTGCTTCAGGGCACCTTTGGCAGGATACGGAGTAGTTCTCGACAAAGCAATATATAATTTCTCTACCTCCCGCTCCCGGAACAATTCCGTCATTCGCCCTAACGCTTTATCTGTTCGGGCAAATAACACTGCGCCGCTCACGGGACGATCAATTCGATGAACCGGAGTTAAAAATACAGCACCAGGTTTGTTATATTTTGTTTTCAGGTAATCTTTGCCCCAATCCGTCAAAGTGGGGTCGCCGGTGCGGTCGCCCTGAACCAACCATCCTGCTGGTTTGTTTATGGCTAAAAGATGGTTGTCTTCGAATATTATACTCGGTTCTGTCATTACAAAAATAGATTGATTTATTAAAAAAATGCATATTACACTCGGTTTTTCACCCTGCCCCAATGATACCTTCATTTTTGGAGCCCTTGCAACAGGCAAAATTGATACTGAAGGTATTAATTTTGAAATAATTATGGATGATGTTGAAGCCCTCAACAAGAAAGCAGCCATAAGAGAGTTGGCTGTCACCAAGTTAAGTTATCACGCTTTTGCATACCTTACTAACCACTACGCCTTATTACATGCAGGGAGTGCCCTGGGTACTAATTGTGGCCCGTTGTTAATTGCCAAACAACCAATGACGGAAAGTGCAATTAACCAGGCCCGAATTGCCATCCCCGGCAAAATGACTACAGCCAATTTTTTATTAGGCCTCGCTTTCCCAAAGGCTACCCAAAAAAAAGAAGTTCTTTTTTCTGATATCGAAAGAAGTGTTATTTGCGGAGAATGTGACGCCGGGTTGATCATCCACGAAAACCGATTTACCTATATGCAAAAAGGGTTGGTAAAACTCCTTGACCTTGGAGAGTATTGGGAACAAACCACCGGAATGCCTATACCACTGGGAGGTATTGTTGTTCGCCGCGACATCCCCTGGGATATACAATTTAAAATCAATGACTTAATCAGAAAAAGCGTGGAATTCGCTTACCAAAACCCCGAAGAAATTATGCCTTATATCCGGCAGCATGCCCAGGCAATGGATGACAACGTCATGCAATCTCATATTGATCTTTACGTGAACCAATACTCGATCGACCTTGGTGAAAAGGGCCGGGAAGCCATCCAAAAAATGTTCACACTGGCTTTTGACAAACACATTATCCCTCCATATAATAATAATTTTTTCATTAATTGAGAGAAAACAGAATATTGGCACGATTATGGATTATCAAAAACCAGTGTGTAAGTATTGTTTCGAATCTGAGCATTCGAGGGCGCGTGAAAAGTCACGCGCTTTTTTTATGCCCCTAACACTTCCGCTACATTTACCATTGGAAGATTAAATGCATCGGCCACGCCTTGGTAAACAACTTTACCATTCACTACATTAAGACCTACCTTCAAGTCATCATTCTCTTGACATGCCTTTTTCCAACCCTTTTGCACCAACTGCAATGCATAAGGCAGTGTAGCATTGGTTAATGCCACTGTAGATGTAAATGGAACGGCACCAGGCATATTAGCAACACAATAATGTACAATATGATCAATAATGTAAGTCGGATCAGCATGCGTGGTAGCATGCGTGGTTTCAAAACACCCGCCCTGATCTACTGCTACATCTACCATCACCGTCCCGGGACGCATCAGGTTGAGCATATCCCTGGTGATCAGTTTGGGAGCTTTTGCACCTGGAATCAAAACAGCGCCGACGATCAAATCATGATCCTTGATTAATCTCCGGATATTATACTCACTGGAGAACATGGTCGTCACATTGGCAGGCATTACGTCACTCAGGTAACGTAACCGTGGAAGATTCACATCAAGAATGGTAACCGCAGCACCAAGACCAGCAGCCATTTTTGCAGCTTGTGTACCTACAATACCACCACCAAGGATCAACACTTTTCCGGGCGGAACACCGGGAACACCACCAAGTAATACACCACGGCCCTTTACGGGTTTCTCCAGGTACTTGGCACCTTGCTGAATAGCCATACGGCCTGCCACCTCCGACATTGGAATCAGCAAAGGCAGTTGACGGTCTTTGGTCTCCACTGTTTCGTAAGCCAGGCAAACTGATCCACTTTTTATCATGGCATGTGTCAGTTCTTCACTACTGGCAAAGTGAAAATAGGTGAAGATCAATTGATCTTTCTTGCAACGGGCATATTCCTCGGAAACAGGCTCTTTCACCTTCATGATCATTTCGGCGATCGACCACACTTCGTCGGCCGTTTCCAGGATCTTTGCACCGGCATCAATATAATCTTCATCCTCAAACCCACTACCCTCTCCGGCAGAGGCCTGAATATAAACGGTGTGCCCCCGTTTGGTAAACTCAAGCGCGCCACCCGGAGTGAGCGCAACCCGGTTTTCATTACTTTTGACTTCTTTTGGAACACCAATAACCATAATTGTGATACGTTTTTTTGTGAGATAAAGGAATATGGAATGCTGGGAGCATCCCTAAATGGTCAGGGCAAAACGGAAATTGTGAAAATCAATTCCCCACGTCCTCCGCTCATTGCCGCCGCAAAGGTATATGAGATTTACAGGACAACAAGGCATTTATCATTATTTCGCACCACCTTCCTTGATCATGGAGAGCGCACGTGCAACCCCGGTCGAAGCCGCCTCTGCGATTACGGTCAAATGCAGCATATTTTTTAATTCATAGCTGAGTTGCGGCTTAGGATCAACATAATATATTGGTATGCTGGAAGGAGCATACATCATCAGCCCGGCTGCAGGATACACTTGCAGTGAAGTCCCAATAACCAGGAATACATCAGCTGAGGCTGCAATTTCAGCCGCAGGCTCGATCATTGGAACGGCTTCGCCAAACCAAACGATGTGCGGACGAAGCTGCCTGCCTTTGGCACACAAGTCGCCGATATGCAAATCATTATCCCAATCATATACTAATTCAGGATAACCGGTAGAACGCACTTTCCGCAGTTCACCGTGCAAATGAAGTACCGACCTGCTTCCTGCACGTTCGTGTAAATCATCAACATTCTGGGTGATTATATAAATATCAAAGGCCTTTTCAGCATCCACTAATGCAATGTGTCCAGCGTTAGGCAACACTTCCAATAACTTTTTACGCCTTTTATTGTAAAAATTTAATACTAATTCAGGGTTTCTTTGCCAGGCTTCCGGCGTAGCTACATCTTCAATACGGTGATTTTCCCACAATCCGTCGCTATCCCTAAAAGTCTTTATTCCGCTTTCCGCACTGATACCAGCACCGGTAAGCACAACAATTCGTTTTTTCATAATATGTACTTAATTGATTTAATAGGACTCCTTTTGTTCCATCGAATGGAACTCATTTGGGGGCCAACAGTTCACAATATATTTTTTTTCACCATTAAAAAAGTGCCTAAAAGCTCCTAATTACAATAAAAAATCTTACAATTCAAAAAATATATCATAATATTTTGTTAAAATGCATTTTTTTTTCATTACTGGCACGCCGTTGGAATGTCACTATAAACAGAATTGAAATGTTTTCTAATTCAACAAATAATTTTAAACCGAATATTATGTATTCAAAATCTTTAATCGTCGCATTTTTGCTTTTTGCATTCGCGGCACAGACTCAACCCGCCCCCCTCCATCACAATGTTTTTGAAGGTTATGTTTTCGACCAAAAAACTGGCCTGCACTTATCCAATGCATTGGTAACTGTTTCCGACGATATGCTCAAACAAGTGATCGGAGAAACTAAAACAGACGCGAAAGGTCACTATCAGGTGTCGGTAGCAAAGGTGCAACGTTATGCCTTAAAAGCAGATAAGTCAACTTACTTTTTCACTGATACAATAATCGACCATGCTGAGGCACGGCACCAGGTAGACATCGCATTGCGCACAAAACCTGGTTATCAGTTCGATATGACTATTTTTGACAAAGCATACGAGCATAACCCGATTAATACGCTTCGCGACTGCAAAGTGGAAATTTACAACAACACCACTAAAGAACAAGAATTGGCGATTGAACGACTGGAAAAGTCCACTTTCCATTACAGTTTTACGGAAGGCAACCACTATACCATGTTGGTTCGAAAGCCTGGATATTTGAATCGCAGAATCGAATTGTATGTTAACATTAATGGCTGCATCCTTTGCGTGGATGGAATGGGCGTAAAGGAACCCGATGTGGTACAATTATTGACCAATCAAAACCAAACCGGCTATTTGCTGGGCACTATCGACCTTGATTCCATTCAAATAGGCAAACGCTTCCAATTGAACAACATCTATTATGATTTTGACAAATGGGCAATCCGACCGGAAGCCGCCCAAACATTAGATAAACTCGCAGTATTTTTAAAAGATAACGCCGCTATTAAGGTTGAACTGGGTTCTCATACCGACTCCCGTGGCGCCGATGCCTATAACTTGATCCTGTCCGGCAAACGCGCTCAATCAGCAGTTGATTACCTGACGTCAACACAAGGACTTGACGCCGAACGGATTACGTCGAAAGGATATGGCGAAACGGCACTTATCAACCGCTGTGATAATGGCGCCAGCTGTTCTGAAACCGAACATCAGTTGAACAGACGCACGGAAATCAAAATCACAGGAATTGTCGACAAGGACCCTCTTTGGCATAAAACACTGAAACAAATCATCGAAGACCCTGAATTGTACCGCAAGGCCATTGAACAGGAAAAACGCGAACGGTCTCTTTCTGAACGCAGCAAATAATCGCTTTTAAATTTCACTTTTTTTTCATCACATAATCCGACTTATTATGAACTATCTAAAATTTAATATACTGGTCTTCGCCGCCCTGTTTTTTTCAACACCAAGCGCGCAAGCGCAAATCATTGGTAAATCAACAGATCTTAACTACTTCAATACCACAATTATTTACAAAAAAGGGGATTTGAAAGATGCTGAAATTCTCCAAAAAGTGAAAAATGATTATGGATTGGGGGATATCATACGGATCGCGGATGCACCACCAAAACCGGGAGCCGAATTGGTCAACCAGGCTCCACAACGGTCAGCCACATTCATTACCGTCAGCAAACCAGTCAGTCCGCCAGTAAAGACGGTAATCCCCAAAACGGTAAAAGCGAGTCCAATTCAGGAAAAAACGGTCATAAATTCCCCGGAAAAAGAGGAATTAAAACAAATAAAAACTTTTTCGCCAATTAAAACGACCGCCCAAATGGGCTTTAACGCTGCAAAAACAACAAAAAAGAAGTCTGGAACATCCAAAATCCGGTACAAAGCACCCCGTAAAACAAAAAAGGGTGGCAAACAACGCTACGGGTGTCCTAAATTCTAAAATATTATAGGTCTTAAGGTGAAAATACCCGTATCCGACGTAATGTCGGCACGGGTTTTTTATTTTTTTGGATACTTCTGTGACTAAACCATAAGTTTGCATTCTAAATCAAAAATACTAACTAAAAAAACTAATTATGACAAAGAAAGTATTAAGTCTCGCCCTTCTTTTGTTTGTGATGGCCTGCCATAAAACGGCTTTCACTGGCCGTCGTTCTATGACACTGATTCCCAACAGCCAACTCAATCAAATGAGTTTTGGAGAGTATAAAAATTTCCTTTCTCAAAATAAAACCCTGAGCAGTGGACCACAGGTAGATTTGGTAAGAAGGGTCGGTAACGATATTCGGTTGGCCGCAGAGACCTACTACAAGCAAAAAGGTAAATCAAAAGATCTTCAGGGGTTTGCCTGGGAGTTTAATGTCGTGGAAAGCCCGGATGTCAATGCCTTTTGCATGCCTGGCGGTAAAGTGGTGGTTTATACTGGCATCTTACCCGTTACCCAAAATGAAGATGCCCTGGCAGTAGTAATGGGGCACGAAATTGCCCACGCTTTGGCGAATCATGGCAATGAGCGGATGACGCAGGGCATTATTGCCCAACTCGGTCTGTCGTCATTAGAACTGGCATTACGGAATAAACCCGCCGAAACCCGAAATCTGTTGCTCTCCGCGGCTGGTGCAGGTGCTCAGGTAGGTGTTTTACTGCCCTTTAGCAGAAAACATGAGTCAGAAGCCGATGAAATTGGTTTATACCTTATGGCAATGGCTGGTTATAACCCCAATGAAGCTGTTCCATTCTGGCAACGAATGAACCAAAAGGGCGGCTCAAAACCACCTGAGTTTTTGAGCACGCACCCAGATCCAAAGAAAAGAAGTGAAACATTAAAAAACCTTGTACCAAAAGCACGGGCATACGCCCAGAGATACCCGGCCAAGGGGAGCTCTAAGATGAAATAGCCTTGGAGTAATTTTCTATTCTTCAATGGGATTGCTATCCTTCAGGGGTTTAGAAGGCGCATTTTTTTTAGGGGCAGTTTCAAATAACGGTTGATTTTTCTTGGGTTCCGGCACTTCATAAACACGGCCTTTCCCTTCTGTTTTCTCCAGGCCAAAATTTTGAGCCTTATTCATCCATGTGTTAAAATCCACCCAGGAATCAGCAACTAATGGTTGCAAACGCACTGCTATTCCTTTTGCATACCCTGGCATGGGCTCTAATATTGGAAAAGTCTTTGATTCAGAACGAACCGCATTGCTTAGGCCATTGGCCTGGCTCAAAAACCAAATGATAACACTGAATAATAATACATAAAAACCACCGATAATTATTCCACCTGCAAGACGGTTAAAAACACCCAGATATGCCCGTTGCAATACATTCTCAATATTATTGGTGGCTAAATGTACGATCAGGTATATCACGAGAATATTTGCAACAAAACCACCGACAAACATCAATGGATGGCTGGAATCAAAAATTCTTTCCATCAGCACGCTGGTCACAGGTGCCATCTTAAATGCCATGACTATACCAAAGGCGTAAATGGACAGGTTCAGAATAGTTCCGATAATTCCCTGGTTCCAACCTTGCCAAAAACCATATAAAAGGACAACAAGAAAAACTACGTCGATCCACATAAAGTTGTGAATTATTCTTATAACAGTTTGATTATCTTATAATTCGAATACAAAATTAATGCATAAATTACAAATTTTCAAATTAATCTGTTTTTTGAGCAGGTCTGGGACTTTTTTAAACTGAAAATCAATTATTTATGGTTTCGGTGATAAACCAACGGGGAGTTTACCAGGTAATCTACCGCGTCGATTTGAAATCAGGTACATTAAACATTAGTTTCAGGAAGAAAAAATCCCGGACGTGCCGTATACCCATTTAGATAACGTACCTGCCGGATAAAAGAAACCGCCTATTATGGAAAGTTACGTGCGACACGCTTCAAAAGGACACCAACCCGATTAGCTTTAACCTAACTTTATCTCACAACAATATACTAATCCGACCAAACACCGGTTTATTTGCAATTCAATTCAACAAGACAAATAAATTTAAGATGAAAAAATGGATGTTTTCATGCGCTTTATTGGGTGCTTCCCTTCTGTTATTACCTTCTTGTGATACACTCAAAAGCATTGCTAACGATGTTTTGGCGGAACCCACCTTAGATGAAATATCAAAAGGGCTGAAAGAAGCACTCACCAATGGTATCACCAAAGGCGTAAAAACGCTTTCCGCAACGGATGGTTATTACAAGTCTGCCTACAAAATTCTGCTGCCGGCAGAAGCGCGCAAAGTAACTGACCGGTTAAAGGTATTTCCTGGTTTTGATCGCCTGGAAGAGCATTTACTGGAAAAAATTAATCGAGGTGCCGAAGATGCCGCGAAAGAAGCAACACCCATTTTTGTCAGCGCTATCAGAAGTATGACCTTCAAGGACGCAACGAATATACTAATGGGCACAGATAATGCAGCAACAGATTACCTCAATCGTACCACCAGTCAGTTGTTGTACGAAAAATTTAATCCCAAAATTGTGAGCTCGCTTGGGAAAGTTGGTGCCAACGATTTGTGGAAAAAAGCAGCAGATGCCTATAACAGAATTCCAATGGTCACCAAAGTCAACAATGACCTGGACGATTATATTACGAAAGAGGCACTTAAAGGCCTTTTTGGAATGGTTTCAGAAGAGGAAAAAAATATCCGGCACAATAAACTTGCCCGGACGTCAGAAATTCTCCGAAAAGTGTTCGCCAAACAGGACAAAAAATAGGCAGAGCAGGCTATGTGCAAATAAAAAAGCAGGCAGACATGTAAATTATGCCTCATACAGGTTATCCGGGACATAAGATCCCTTCCTGTAGGAGATTAAATTTGCATATTTGCCTGCTTTTTTATAGCATTTGCCTGCTATAAGTTGCTTATCCAACAACTACCGTCAAATAATCTTCTGGCTGCAGATAAATTATGGCTAATTCCTGAATCCGGGCAGGAGTGATTGTTTGTAAAATATCCAACTGTCGATCAAATCCTTCTTTACCAAGACCTTCAAATGTAATCGCCCGGAGTATTCCCGACATATTTAAAGGGCCATCAAATCCATTCAACAGCGCACCAATCATATAATTTCGCACCATCGTCAGCTCTTCTTCCGAAACGGGCTCTTCCCGCAATTTCTTCATTTCTCTTCGAATAGCCCGAATGGTGGCAGTTGATTTTTCTGAATTGACTTCTGTGGAAACATACAAATATCCAGAATCGAAATAGGTATCGATGCCGGAATAGATATTATAAGTATACCCTTTTTCTTCCCTGATATTGGTCATCAGGCGCGAGCCGAAATAACCACCAAACAATGTATTAAGTACCTGAACTTCAAAAAAATGAGGATGAAGGCGGTTAAAAAGCAACCGTCCCATTTTAATGGATGTTTGTAACGCACCTGGTTGCTTTATTTTTATCACAGGTGGTTTGCCGGACACTTTTACCGGCTCCGGAGGGTACAACTTCCGTTGTTCTCTGGCTGGGCCCGGATCATCCTGGCCCAGGGCTTTATTCAGCGCTTCCAATACTTCTTGTGTAACATCCCCGGAAACTAATATATATGCCTTCCCTAATGTAAGTTGTTCCTTATAATAACCCCGTAAAGAATCAGTTGTAATTGCCTGATAATCTAACAGTGATGAGTTATATCCAAATGGATGAGCAGGGCCGTAAAGCCGTTCGGTGAGAATCCGGTAAGAGATCACCTCGACTTTCTCCAATTCAACTTTCAGTTCACTAATGTGAATCTGAATCAGATTATCCAATTCTGCCTGATGGAAGGATGGTCTTAATAAGATATCTGCAAATAAAGGGATCGTCTCCGCTGCATATTTGGATAAACCTGTCAGCATAAATCCTGTGGCATCCAACCAGCTCCAGGCAGTCATGCCCGTTCCATAGAAGTCAAACATTTCGGCAATTTGCCCACCGGAATAATTGCCGGCATCTTCCCGCATAAGGCGGGGAGTCATGTACGCCGCAAGGCGGTGTTTTTCTTCCGACCGACCGGCATGAAAAGCAACTTCAATCTTCAATATTTCTGATTCCGGGAATTGCAATATAAACAGCGTCAGATCATTATCCAGCTGAACCGTCGAATATTCCGGGAGGGCCGGATGGGCAATTGCACGGATTGCCGGGGCTACACTTCTGTCAAACTTCATTTCAGGGCGAAGATAAGGTAAAAGAAAAGTGACAACAGCAACTTTTCAACATAATGTTAGTTATTTAGGCTGAAATAGCCACCGGATGGTGTTACTTTTGCACTTGCATTAACCCAGATAATCATTTGACTTATTGCGGCGGGAGGCGATCTGGCCTTGGGTTGCAATTTACGGCCAGATCGTCTATCACCGCAACAAGTCAAATACCTCACTTCATCTAAGTAGTCATATAAAATAATGAAATTCAGCGTTTCTTCTTCTGAATTATTAAAGCAGTTGCAGGTAGCATCCGGCGCATTGGGTTCAAATCCCGTGCTGCCAATCCTGGAGGATTTTCTTTTCCACGTTGAAAACAAGAAACTCACCATCTCGGCCAGTGACCTCGAAACTAGTATTTCCACCAGTATCGAAGTAATGGCCGACGATGATTTTTCTGTAGCGATACCTGCCAAAATCCTGCTGGAAACCTTAAAAGCATTACCGCAACAACCGGTCACTTTTAACATCAATCCTGATAATTTTGGCATCGAGATCACGTCGTCTTATGGTAAATATCGTTTGGCTGGTGAAAATGGTGCTGATTTCCCTTCCCTTCCGGAGGCTGACAGCGTCGACACGGTAAAGATTAACAGCCAGTACCTGCATGAAGGTATTGCCAAAACTGTTTTTGCTACTTCCAACGACGATCTTCGTCCGGCAATGACAGGCGTATATTTCCAAGTGGATTTTAATAAACTGACATTGGTGGCTACCGATGCACACAAGTTGGTCAAATTCTCCACCCACCACCTGGCGGGCGAAGTGGCAACCTCGTTCATCATCCCTAAAAAGGCACTTAATCTCCTGAAAAATGCACTGCCATCCAATGACTCGGTGACCATTGCGTTTAACAAGGCAAACGCATTTTTTGCATTTGGCAATACCAATCTGGTTTGCCGCCTGATCGATGCCCGCTATCCCGACTACAATGCAGTAATTCCTGTAGATAACCCAAATCAGCTCAGTGCCAGCCGCACCGACCTGCAAAATTCGCTGAAGCGTATTGCCATTTATGCCAACAAAACGACCAACCAGGTAGTGTTGGATATGAACGACAAAAGCCTCACCATTTCTGCACAAGATCTTGACTTTTCCAATGAGGCCACAGAGCAAATGGCTTGCAATTATATGGGAAGTCCCACTAAAATCGCTTTTAATGCTAAATTTTTAGTGGAAATGCTGGGTGTATTAGACAGTGAAGAAATTCGAATCGATTTATCCACTCCAAGTCGCGCAGGTATCCTAACACCCGTGGAGGAGAATAACGACCGCGAAATTCTTATGTTAGTGATGCCCGTAATGCTGAATAATTAATTAATTACAATTTCTAAGCAATAATAAAAAGAGACTATCTCAGAAGAGGCAGTCTCTTTTTATTTGTTGGGGCTACCCAAAAAGCTAATTCCAGCATTTGTTTTGATATTTTTAGCCAATCACTACTAATAAAATACTCCATTTGCCACTTTTGACGAATTTCGCTGTTATAGCCCTATCAGTAAGTGTACTTTTGCACTGAAGAACAATTTAATTTGAATGAGCAAACTGCACCTTTTTTGGACTTGTGGATGGTTGATAATTTGTCCGGGCTTACTCTTGGCGCAGGAGCGTTTTGTTGCGGGCGAAATACTGGTGAGCCTGAAGGCCGAATCCTCCCCGTCGCGGATAAAATCCTGGCCGATGGAAGATCCCATGTTTACCTGGACTGCAGAGGATAAAATCACACACCTTAATAATATTTGGCGCATCAGGTTTAATCCGGAAATTACCAACCAGGAATTACTCCTACTCCACCTGAAAAGACACCCGGATGTCCGGTTCGTACAGTTGAACCACTATGTGGAAGAACGCCGAAAACCAGAAAACAGCCCCGGATTGTCTGCCACTCACTATTTACCGGCTGCGGTAGTTTTACCGAATGACCCGGGGTTCGAATTGCAATGGCACCTGGAAAATAATGGGCAAAGTGGTGGCACTGCGGGGGCTGATCTTGGCGCTGTTACTGCCTGGGATATCACCACTGGCGGTGTGACACCTGCTGGTGATACGGTTGTGGTAGCTGTTATTGATGGCGGCATTTGTCCTTATTGCGAAGAGTTTGGAAGTAACTTATGGGTGAATCATCAGGAAATCCCGAATGACGGCATCGACAATGATGGCAACGGATATTTCGACGATTACAGAGGATGGAATGTGAATGCACAGGATGATAATATCATAGGATATTCCAGTGGGCATGGCACTTCTGTATCCGGAATTATTGGCGCAAAAGGCAATAATGGAATCGGTATTACCGGTATTATGTGGAATACCAAACTGATGTTTGTCGCAGGCACCAGTGGATCCCAAACAACAGAATCACAGATCCTCTCAGCCTACGAATATGTCTGGAAAGCCCGCAAAACCTATAACGAAACAAATGGAGCAAAAGGCGCGTATGTTGTGGCCGTTAACTGCTCATTTGGTATCAATTTCTCTACTCCATACCAATCTCCGCTCTGGTGCGAAATCCTGGATGACCTTGGAAAGGCAGGAATTCTGACCATCGGCGCTACCGCAAATGGCAACTGGAATGTAGATGAAGTCGGAGACATCCCGACTACTTGCCCAAGTGATTATCTCATCACAACTACTTCACTGGATTTCGAAGATGAAAAAGCATTGTCGGCTTCCTGGGGGCCGATATCAGTCGACCTTGGTGCTTACGGTTCAAATATATACACGACCACTGTCGGTACGGCCAATTATGGCATTGTATCAGGCACATCCTTCGCTGCCCCACAAGTGGCCGCCGGGATAGGACTCCTTTTTAGTGCTCCCTGCCCAAACCTTATCGCGCTTTCCAAAGAAAACCCAGGGACCGCTGCCATAACTGCAAAAAACATTCTTTTGTCGACAGTGAGGGCAAATGCATCGTTGAACAACCTGACTGTCACTGGTGGCAGACTTCAATTGTACGATATGTTACACGCCTACACTTCGCAATGTGAAACATGCCCACGTCCATACGCCCTCATAGAAACTACCCTTGACACCAATAGTGTTATTTTGTCCTGGGTATCCACGCAGGACGTCATTCAGATTAATTTGAGATGGGCTCCCGCGGGCTCCGGACAATGGACAGAATTAACAAATGTTGTAGCGCCCTATGTACTTCACGGATTGTCTGGATGCACCCACTATGAATACAGTTTGCAGTCGATGTGTGACTCTTCTCAATCCAGTATTTGGTCATCCCCAAAACTATTTTCTACGGATGGCTGCTGTACTCCTCCTGACATAGAATCAATAATACCAACAAATAATGGTGCAGTAATCAAATGGAAACCAGTCACTGCAGCCCAGTTCTACAACATAAAATATAAGGTTCAGTCTGCTAACCTCTGGATATCCATCCCAGGAATCAACTCAGACTCGATAGAAATAAGTGGATTAGAATCCTGTTCCACCGTTGAAGTACGCATTCAAACTTACTGTTCCAGTGGGTTAACAAACTTTTCTTCTTCTTTTGTCTTTCAGACCACCGGTTGTGGTGCCTGTTACGACAAAACCTATTGTGGAAGTCTGTCCTTACACGCTGGGGAGGAATGGATTAAAAGTATCGAAATTGGCACATGGGCTTATGAATCGGTCGGATTTCAAGGGTACCAGGATTTCACAGGCCAGTCCAGTATTCCATTACTCACCTTATTTCCGGAACAAACCTTGCAAGCAACCGTATTTCCAGCATTTCTGGGGGTCGCTTATAATGAAATGTTCCGGATTTATGTCGACTTCAATCTGGATGGAGACTTTGAAGACCCGGGCGAATTAGTTTTCGACCCTGGTTTTGCGCACGATGGACCACTCACCAGCAACTTTACGACTCCTTATTTTACCTCGGAAGGTATCACGCGTATGCGGGTAATAATGAAGTTCAAATCCAGTGGTTTTTTGAATCTGCCATTGCCCTGCGAAACATTCGATTACGGGCAGGTAGAAGACTATTGTGTAGCACTTAGTAGTTTGCCCGTTCAGGCTGAAAATACGCCTGCATCACCAAACCTGCATGTTAAGCTTTTCCCAAATCCGGTAAAAGACCATGCTGTCGCTGTGATTCGGGGGAAAATCGGTGTTGCAGCAGCGTTGGTAACAATTACTGATTTAAACGGAAGGTTGGCCAAATCTTTTACTGGCACCTTAGTGCAGGAAAGTGTCAGGATAGAAGATATAAATGCACTGGCACCTGGAATGTATCTGGTGAAAATAGTATTAGACGGTCAAGAAACCTATTGGGGAAAGATGGTAAAAGTGTTATGAAGCAGGAAGTATGAAGTATCATTGGAAAATACTTCATACTTCATACCTCATACTTATATTCACATATCGCCTGGGAATAAGAAAATCCTGTCGAAGTTGATACCGTTTGTGATGGAGCCATTTTTGGTACTGAACCATACCAATACAGGTTTTCCGACAATATGATCAGCAGGTACATAGCCCCAAATCCGGGAGTCTTCCGAATTATGGCGATTATCACCCATCATCCAGTAATAATCCTGTTTAAAAGTATAAGAGGTGGATTCCTGACCGTTGATGAAATATTTTCCATCTTTTATTTTCAGGTCATTGTGCTCATAATCCCTTATCACCCGCTCATAAAACACAATACTCCGACTGTCTAACGCAACAGTAGCACCTGCTTTGGGAATATAAATCGGACCATAATCATCTACCGTCCAACCGCCGCTAACTTTTGCATTATTCGGATATACATAAGTTGGATCCTCATTCATAAACGTATAAGGGCCAACCCGCTCCACTTTTACATCAGGGCCAAGGGACTTAATTTTTTCCACCTGTTGCGCATCAAGGCTATAATAATTACGGTTGAAACGCATCGAATAGCCTTTCAACTCAGCAATACTTACGCCCCACTCATCCAATTTTTTCTCGTTAATAGGTGTACTACCCGGTTTTACCTCATACATATATTGCATGTGGGTGGGATTGACCGCAGGTTTCCCATTAATGTACAACTGACTGCCTTGCACGAATAAACTATCACCAGCAACGGCAACACACCGTTTGATATAATGGTCCTTCTTATCCAATGGTCGGGTTACAATAGGCGGCGTTTTTCTCGCTGCCGGATTCATGCGGCGCCACTGATAAACGTCCCAAATACGATCGGGGGTAATAATGACACTATCACCGGCAGGAAAGTTAAATACGACAGGCTTGTTTCTTTCTACTGACTCCCAACCTGGAAGGCGTTTATAAGGCAGCGAAGGACTCGAAAGATACGATTCGTGTGCCAGTAATCCCGGATTATTGCTGAAACGATTGTGTATCAATGGAAACTGAAGTACCGTCATTGGCAAACGCAGTCCGTAGGATGGCTTGCTTACAAACAAAAAATCACCCACTTTCAGTGTTCCCTCCATAGAAGGGGTTGGAATGACATAAGCCTCAAAGATAAACATCCGGATAAATGCTGCTGCAAAAACAGCAAAAACGATGGCTTCTGTCCACTCCCGAAGCACTGATTTTTGGAAAGGATTATTTGTTTCTAACTTTTTAAGTGCCAGTTTATCCTTTTTTTCCAGCGCATCTGCATATTGCCGATGGTAATCCCGTTCCTGATCAAGCACTGGTCCGGTATACTTATCGTTAGCATTGCGTCCGATCTGAAAAAAAGGAATCGGGGCAAATACCACTGCAAGTACCGATTGCCAGAATCCATGTTTGCCAAAAGAGCGGATCAAGTCAATACAGAGACCTGCGTAAATAAAGAAGTTGACAATAGGGAACAACAGCCAAAGTGCAAAAGAGGGTTTCCTCCCCACCAATTTACACCATTCCACTGCTGCTACTCCAGGAATAAGGGCTTTATTAGCCGGAATACCTGCTTTTTCAAACAGTTTCATCATAGTGATGCTGTTCAATACATAAAGCAGAATAAGGAAAATAAGAATAGACATAAAAATTTATATTTATTCCGCAGTTTTGCGGCGTTTACGGCGGGTTTTGAATAATTCAACCACTTCTTTGTCTTTCAGGAAGCCAAAATCAACGAAGCTGGAGGAAACGAATTTTTTGATTTCCTGATAATCACGACTGCGTTTGTCCGTATATTTTTTCATCAATTTACCAATATATACCATCGAAACCCGCTCTACATCCTGGTTAAACTGTTGATTATCGAAGATGCGCATATACGTTCCGAATATTTTATTCAGTTCAAAGTAGTCATGATAGTCGCGTTCTGTTAAACCATTGATCAGTCTTGCGAAGTAATGAAGTATTAACTGGCGCAAACATTCACTTTCAACAGACAGGCCTTCATGCGAAGCGTAAAAATCACGCACTGCTTCAATAGCATCCTGGTGAACATATCCCAGGCTGTGAATTTTATCGGCAATCTGGTAATAATCACTGATTTTGTCCTGCACTTTTTTATCCACAATCGCACTCATCCGTTCGTCATGGATACTATTAATACCAATATTCGAATGGTAGAGTGAAAGCAGAAAATGAAGATATTTTTCAGGGAACTCGGGCAATGTTTTGCGTTCACGAGCAAAATGGGCAGATACCGCCGCCCGCTTGTCGTCATCAAGGTCCATGAAATTGCCATAAATGGCTAACATCTCAAGATATTCTTCAGCATTTTGAAACTGCGTATTATTCAAAAAACTCAAAATTTGTTGATGAAGGCTGGAATTATCGCCACCTGCTTCAAAACGCTTGAGCAAAAACTGACGAAGTGCCGAAAAGTTAGCCTTCATTTCTCCAACCGAATTCGGAAAATCGGCAGAATAATACATTTCATTGCGCAACTGCTTGGCATACCGGACGTACAGGTCCTGCCGATCAGCAACATCGCGGAACCGGTCAGATTTTAATTGCTGCAGAAAATGACGTACCCGTTTATTTTCTACCAGACTCAACAGGTTGGTAATCCAAATATCACTAGACAATGCGAAACCAACCTGAATCGTTTGACCGACGCGTTTTTTCAATTGTTCAAAATGCGGGCTGTTACAAATAGCCAGCAACACATCTTTGAAATGGTCATTAGGGCGCACGTATCTGTATTGATCGTTTATTTCACCGCGAAGTACGGCATAGCCTAATACCCTTGGCAAGTATAATCCTTCGAACAAATCGTTGAGCAGGAATTTTTCGAACGTCACCATTTGAAGCGGCGCTTCTGCTGCCACTAAGTGGTGCGCTTCTGAAATATGCGGCTCGAATTGTTGGCGAAGTTCATTGTAGAGTTCGTCTTCTTCTTCTTCCAGATACTGGGCCAGCACAGGTGATTCCTGGATTGCGCCGGCTATTTCCTGCAACCTGGAATAGTATTTCTCATCTAAATCTTGCATAGCAATATAAGTGATTACTGAAAGTTATTGAAAAAAGACCTGGTAAAACCCACAAAGGCTTTACCAGGTCTCATTAATCCTGAATATCGGCACAAATATAGGCCAGTATTATAAATAATTAAGCTTCTGTAGAAGTTTCTTCTGCAGCAGATGCTTCAGGTGCTTCTTCAACAGCCGGAGCTGCTTCTTCTGCAACGGCTGCTACTGCTTCTTCAACAGCCGGAGCTGCTTCTTCTGCAACGGCTGCTACTGCTTCTTCAACAGCCGGAGCTGCTTCTTCTGCAACGGCTGCTACTGCTTCTTCAACAGCCGGAGCTGCTTCTTCTGCAACAACTGCTATTGCTTCTTCAACAGCTGGAGCTGCTTCTTCTGCAACGGCTGCTACTGCTTCTTCAACAGCTGGAGCTGCTGCTTCTGCAACAACTGCTACTGCTTCTTCAACAGCTGGAGCTGCTGCTTCTGCAACAACTGCTACTGCTTCTGGAGCTGCTGCTACTATTTCTTCAACAACCGGTGATGCTGCTACTTCCTCTGGTGCCACCTCAACTGTTTCTTCCACTACAGGTTCTTCCACTACAGGTTTTACTTTTATTTTAGCAACACCATCCACTGTTACGCGGAGTGCTTCTTTTTTCTTAGCAACTGTTTCTTTGCGTGCTACGTTACGATTATCCCTGTCTTCCATCCACGCTGCAAGTTTAGCATCGGCATCTTCCTGACTGATAGCACCTTTATTAACACCAATCTGGAGGTGTTTGTGGTACATTACTCCTTTGAAGCGAAGAATCGCTTCTACAGTATCTGTGGGCTGAGCACCAACCATAAGCCAGTGAAAAGCGCGGGCATGATCAAGAGCAATTGTAGCCGGAACAGTAAGTGGATTATAAGTACCTACTTTCTCGATGAAACGGCCATCGCGGGGAGCACGGGCATCGGCGATAACGATGTGATAAAATGGCGCTTTTGTGCGGCCTTTGCGTTGCAGACGAATTTTAACTGCCATGTTGAGTGTGAAAATTTAAAAATGAGATAATATCTCGCCCGGTTTCTTACAAACGAAGTAACTCCGGGCTTTTCAATCGGAGCGCAAAGGTACAACAAATCCTTTCGGATTTACCAAACAATAAAACAATTTTCTAAGATTAATGGTGTATATTATGAATTATGGAGTGATTATGCCATTATTGAACGAGAAAATACGGTCCATGAGCATCCATTTTTGCCCCGGAGCAGCCGTTGGAAGGCCTTGTTGATAGATCCACATCAAGGTTTCCCATTCCTGTACCTTCTCATTTTCGGCATCGGCTAATGCTTTTTTTTCAAAAGAAAAATTACCGGCTGTTTCCATAATCATAAACAGCCGGTTTTCAATTCTGTAGATTTCCAGATGCTGTATTCCTGAATCCCTGATACTGGCGAGTATCTCTGGCCACACCGCGAGGTGATGTGCTTCATAGGCGGCGATCAATTCAGGATCAGGTTTGAGGTCAAGTGCCAGGCAATACCGTTTTGTCATTTTTACATAATTCTGGTTCCTTCAGGAATAACAGCTCCTTTTTTCACCACCACGATTCCATCTCTGATAATATAAGAAAGTGTATCTGTGTCGGGCAGATGGTCGCCGCCTTTGATCACGACATTATTACCAATACGGCAATCTTTGTCCAGGATAGCATATTCAATATGGCAGTAATGCCCTACCCCGCGCGGGATTTCATCGGAATTCTGGACCATTTCCTGAAGGGTTTGGTAACTGTCATTTCCCATGACAATGGTATTTTTGATCACTGTATTTTCCCCAATCCGGGAACGGATACCAATGACCGCAGAGTCAATTAATCGGGCATGAATAATAGATCCTTCGGCAATAAGTGCCCGGTTCAGCTGTGTGCCACCATAAAATTTAGCAGGAGCCAGATTACGGGCGCGGGTATAAATTTTATTGCGCTGATCAAATAAATCAAAAGAAGGAATATGGTCTGTCAACTCGATATTTGCTTCAAAAAAAGAGCGAATTGTACCAATATCTGTCCAATATCCTTCATATTGGTATGCCGTAACTTTATAGGAGCTGTTGATCGCATCCGGGATGATTTCCTTGCCAAAATCTACCGCATCGGGTCTGGCATCAAATAACTCTTCCAGTGCTTTGCGGTTAAAAATATAAATACCCATGCTGGCCATATAAACCCTGCCCCTTTTTTTATTAGCGGGACTGACCTCGCTCACCCAGGACGACAGTTGTTCTTCCTTAGGTTTTTCAATAAAAGTCGGAATAGAACCTTGGCTATCGACTTTCATAATCCCAAAGCCTGTAGCATCACGCGCATCCACAGGCAGGCAGGCAATACTCACATCTGCCCCTTTCGCCACATGTTCTTTTACCATTGCTTCAAAATCCATCTGGTACAACTGGTCGCCGGAAAGTATCAGCACATAATCAAAATCATGGCGTTCATAGTGTATCCGGCTTTGCCGAACAGCATCGGCAGTACCCTGAAACCACTCCTTACTTCCCGGAGTTTGTTCCGCAGCAAGGATATCCACAAATCCTTGTGTAAACACATCAAAGTTATAAGTATTTTTAATGTGCGCATTCAGAGAGGCAGAGTTATACTGCGTCAAAACAAACATCCGTTTTACTCCGGAATTGATACAGTTAGAAATCGGTATATCGATCAAACGATATTTACCTGCAATCGGAACAGCAGGTTTTGACCGTTGGTCGGTGAGCGGGAAGAGCCGGCTGCCTGCGCCTCCTCCCAAAATAATAGATATCATTTTAATCATACAAAAAAATGGTTATAAACTTGAGCGTTTGTTTATGATTTAAAGTATTAAAAAATTATTTAGTTTTTTTGGTGGATGATTTGGCAGATGCCGGTTTTGACGTTGGTTTATTACCCGTTTCCTCGGCGATAACCGGCGGGACAGCTACTTTTTCCGGCTGGAGAACCACCTTTTCTGGCTTAACACCAGCATGCAACGAATTATAGACCTCCACGTATTCATCAATAGTATGTTCCCATGAAAAGTTTATGTTCATTATTTCTCTGCGTAACGCAGCAACCATTTTAGGGTGATCGTGCCATAAGGTTGTGGCACGATATATGGCATAAACGGCATCTTCTACACTAAAATGGTCGAACCGAATGCCCCGGCCTGAACCATCTGGTTGCGCAATATCAGGTACTGTATCTTTGAGCCCACCTACTGACCGTACAATTGGAATAGTTCCATACCGCATGGAATAGAGCTGGTTTAGTCCACAGGGTTCCACCCTTGACGGCATAATCAAAAAATCTGATCCTGCGTAAATTTGGTGCGACAATGCTTCATTGTAATCAATAACGGCATTGAACCTGCCTGAATAATCTTGTGCCATCATCCGGAACTCATTTTGGGTCCACGCTTCACCAGTGCCTAAAACCAGGAAGGAAACCCGCGCGCCGGAATTGAGGAACCGTTTGAATACTTCCGGCAACAGATCACTCCCTTTCTCCCCTACCATTCGACCGATAAAGCTGACGATTGGCCTGTCGACCGGCAGCCCAAACCATTCGCATAAGACTGCTTTATTTTGCTGTTTAAAGGTATCAACCTTGTCGCCTTCCAACCGGTATTGCACCATTGGATCGGTTTCAGGATCCCATACTGCAGCGTCAATACCATTGATAATCCCCCACTCTTTTCGCCACTCCTGCTTGAACAGTGGTTCCAATCCGAGACTGCTTTGATGCAATTCATATAAATAGGAGGTCGAAACGGTAGTTACTGCCCAAGCCGTTTTAATGGCACCTGCCATTGGATTAATAATGCCGTTCCAGTCGAGTATATTAGCAGTACCTGCTTCATGGGGTGGCAGAAACCTGCTGCTATTCCAGCCAAAAGCACCCTGATATTGACCATTATGAATCGTAAAGACCGTTGGAATGGGCGCCAGTTGGTGATATGCCGGAACATACTTGACCATCCAGGGAATAAGAGCCGTATGGTGATCGTGACAATGAATTACTCTGGGACGGTCGTGCCATGGGAACGACAGCATCCATTCGAGTACCGCCTGCTGAAATGCAATGGACCGGCGAATCTCATCAGGATATGGAGCCCCGGAAGGGGTGTTATAAATTCCGGGACGATCGAATAAGCCCGGTAAATTCACCACAAAAAATGGATAACCCAACGTATTACCCTCAAGTTGTTGCACCTCAAAATAATGTTCCTGCCAATCCACCCAAACCACACTTTTATAGACGGTAATCCACTCCGCCTGGTTGATCCACTTAGTGGCATATTTAGGGATTATTGCCGCCGACAGCATATTTGCCTGGGTCATGTACTTGGGGAGCGACCCCACCACGTCACCCAAACCACCGGTTTTAGCAGCCGGATAACATTCGGCGGAAACATGCAGCACTTGTATCATAATATCAGATTGGTTAAACGGCTAATTGCCCAAATTAGATTCGGTGTCCTCATTTCCCGAATCATTTCCGAAATGTACATCTAACAATTATAAAATAGCATCATTTTAAGTATCTATTTTTTTTACCTTTCTGCCAAATAATTCATAAACATGAAAAAACAGTACATTTTTAGCTTCTTTTGTAGTATTTTATCGCTTTACGGAGTATATTATTTTGTTAATTCCCAAAGCAAGCCGTTTCCAATTATACCTTCGGCAGCAGGGGAAGAAAATAAATCAATGAGAAGTGCATGGGAAAAAATGCGTTTGGCCGACCCTTCGACTGGTAAAATACCTGATGGTATCACCTTTTTAGAACAACAATTTGCCAGCGCTATCCCCAAAGCCACTCAAAATCGCGATGCCACCGGAACCTGGCAGTCCAGAGGCCCCTGGAATGTTGGAGGGCGCACCAGAGCATTAGCAATGGACGTCACCAACCCTGACCATTTATTCGCCGGAGGGGTCTCAGGAGGAATCTGGGAAAGTACTGATGGAGGACAATCCTGGATCCGCCGTACACCTTTAAATGCACATCCCGGTGTTGTCAGTATTACGCAGGACACCCGTACCGGAAAAACAAATAACTGGTATTACTTATCCGGAGAAATAACCGGAACCTCAGCAAGTGGCGGCAGTGCGTTTTTCCTGGGTGACGGCATGTTTAAAAGCACCGACAATGGCCAAACCTGGACAGCCATAGGCAGCACTGATAATGGCAGCCCCAATTCATTCACAGATGTATGGCAAAGTGGCTGGCGGTTAGTTTCGGATCCTTTGGCACCAAGCAATCAGAATATTATTTATGCCGCAACCTATGGTACCATCTGGCGATCGACAAACGGAGGCACCTCCTGGACTGCAGTTCGTGGTGCCAATGTGAATCCAGCCTCCTATTATACGGATATCGCCATTAGTACAACCGGGGTATTGTATGCCACCATGAGTAGTGAGGGTGGGCAAAAAGGAATCTGGCGGAGCACCAACGGAACGACCTGGACCAATATTACTCCCGCAACAGGTTTCCCGGCAACTTACAATCGTTTCGTCATAGGTATCAATCCCAATAATGAAAACGAGGTCTATTTTCTGGGCAACACTCCGGAATCGGGTCATTACAACAATTATATCGACTCTGACGACTGGAGCAGTTTATGGAAATACACCTATATCAGCGGCAACGGCAGTGGTTCTGAAGGTACCTGGAGTGACCTTTCCGGTAATCTTCCTGCCACTGGAACGGAATTTGATCAATTTGCGGCACAAGGAGGTTACGATTTGGTCGTAAAAGTGCAGCCGGGAACTAATCATGTATTTGTGGGCGGCACCAATTTATGGCGCTCGACTGACGGCTTCTCCAGCCCCAATAATACTACCCATATTGGCGGTTACAAACCGGGCACCTATTTACCCTTCTTTGAAATATATCCGAATCACCACCCCGACGTTCACGATGTCATGTTTCACCCTACCCAAGCAAATGTCATGCTTACGGCTTCCGATGGCGGTCTGCACCGGACGGAAGACTGTACAGCAGCAAATGTTGTTTGGACACCCCTTAACAGAGGCTATCAAACCACCCAGTTTTACACGGCGATCATTGAAAAAAGTACAGCTAATGACCCTACGATTATCGGTGGCCTCCAGGACAATGGCAACTTTTTTGTGAACAGCACAGATCCTGTCAGCCTTTGGAAACAAACCGTCAACGGCGATGGATCATTTGGTGCCATTCCTGACGGCAAACCATATTATATTTTATCTATTCAGCAGGGCAGGGTTGCAAAATGTACGATTGATCCACAAGGCAACGTGACCGCTTTCCGAAGAATTGATCCTATCGGTCCAAATAAGAATGATTATATGTTTATCAATCCTTTAGCGCTTGACCCGACCGATCAAAATGTATTGTATTTACCGGCGGGCCGCAAGCTGTACCGGCAAAATAATCTTGCCGGAATTGGGTTAACCAATGAATGGGATAGTATTCCCCAGGGATGGACGCTGTTTCCGGATACGCTGGAAGCATATAATGATCAAAATGCAGCACATAAATTTTCTGCGATGGCCGTTTCCAATAACACCCACAGGTTATATCTCGGCACTACCCGGGGAAAACTTTTCAGAATAGACAACGCCAATGCAGGATCCCCCTCCATGACCGCCCTGACACTGCCGAATACTGTTAATACGACCTACATATCCTGCCTTGCCGTAGATCCTGACAATGCGGATAGAGTAATAGTGATTTATTCCAATTATGCGGTTTACAGCATCTTTTTATCGGAAAACGGCGGCGATACCTGGAAAAAAACGGGCGGCAATCTGGAGACCAATATCAGTGGTGGAGGTGCATCCCCTTCTGTTCGCTGGATGAGTATTCTCCCGCTACCTGATGGGAAACGGAAATATTTTTGCGGGACCTCCACTGGTTTATTTTCTACGGATACCTTGATTGAGCACACTACAACAACACAGGGTACGCAATGGGTAATGGAATCGCCCGACCTCATTGGATCATCCGTAGTTGATTATATTGACGCCCGGCGGTCTGACGGTCTTGTGGTAGCCGCCACCCATGGTATCGGCCTTTTTTCTGCTAATTTCACGGCAACCAGTGCCGTAAACCAGCAAAAAGAGGCAGTACAGGTTCGTATTTCCCCCAATCCTGTCAGTGAAATTTTACGGGTACAATATGAAGGCGATGACGCGCAGTTCGTATTATACAATAATACAGGCAACCGGGTAAAAGACGTGCGTTTAGGTGTAGGAGGAGGAAATATTGTAGTTAATCATCTGCCAAAAGGCATTTATTACTACGAAATTATTGGGAAAAAATGGAAAAAAACGGGGAAAGTAGTGGTTAGTGGTTAGTGGTGCGAATAACGGGCTAAAATGATCCGGGTTGAGGGCCATCTTGGTGTCTGGGACCTGTTACCTTTTCGTCTTTTTCGGCGAAAAGGGTGACAGGTCCCAATTACTTCCCAAAACGAAATCCGTACTATAAAGTAAGAGTTTCCATTTGGAGCCCTGCAGGGGAGCTGTCACCCTTTCCGCAAAAAAAGCGGAAAGGTAACATCTCCCGATCCCGGTTATTGCTGCCTAAAATATTAAGTAGTGTTAAAGCGTGGGTCAGGCGCGAGATGTAACCAGAACCCCAGTAACCACTCCTAAATAAAAAAAGGCTGTCCAAGGGGAAACCCAAAGACAGCCTTTTTTAATATTATGTTTAACAGTGTATTAGTACTGCCAGAGGTCGTGTTCAAAGTTGAAGATCTCATTTTTGATGCGATCAGATTCCATAAGGAGATCGACACCGGAGAGATATTCTTCCAATTTACGGTCATAAACGTTTGACTCTTTGTAAATATAAGAGGCGAAGTGACGCATTTCAAACAGATCTTCCCATGAAATGGTGGCACCTGTGTTGCCGCCAAGTGTAAACACGCGGTGACGGGCGAACATTTCGCGTGCATGTGGGTAGTATACCCAGAATAACGGACGTTCGAAACGGAAGTTACCCTGATCGTCTTTTACGTCGATCAGTGGAGCGATACCCATAATGCGAACATTCATGGTAGACGTTTCTTTGTCGAAGTACCAAATTTCTTTGATACGGAAACGCTTTACATCTTCCCAGTTGATATCATTACGAACGATCTGGACTTTTTCTTCATACGTCTCAGGGTCGAATGTAACAACAGTGTCGGTTTTGGACAACATACCGAGTACATCATTGGTACTGAGTCGTTTAGTGAATTTATCGTCCTCTGTGCTATACACAGGAAGTTCACCTTTAGTAGCGGCATCAGAGAGTAATTTGAAAAACGGCTCTTCCGGGTAAGCGAAAGGCAGGTTCATTTTCTCACGGATGTCGATGATACGCCAAACGCGTTTCTCCCAGAAGATATCACTTTCGCGAATCGGCTGGTAAGTAAGTACACGACGTTGTGACATAATTTCTTTTTTCACCACGTCGTCGATAGGCATATCACCTGGAGCGGGTTCACTCACCTCAGTTTGCTCTACCTCGATCTCTTCGGGGTCTTGTGCAAACGCAACCATTGGAGCAACGGTCACGAGGAAGCACAAGCAAGTCCATTTGAAAAAATTTAGCATGTTGACTCGCGAATAGTTTTTATTAAAAAATGTGTTTGAGCAATTTCGTAATTTCGTTATTACCCGATCAAATATTAAAACATTTGACCTTGTACTAACAGGATTCAAAATGCTGAAGGTTGTGCTAGTATATAATACCAACGACAACCTTCAGACAATATTTTTGTATTACCGAATTTTAAAAGAAAGCGCGCCAAGGTTACGTGGCTGAGCATCACCGGGGCAACGAGCTTTGACATTGTCAAAGAAGTATTGATCCCCAGGTCCTGCCATATTCACATATCCCTGAATTTTCTCGTTAAAACGAGCACCATTGTTTGGAATGTCAGGCGTTGGATCCTGGCGTTTTTTCAGATAAGTCGCTTCAAAACCAACCACTTCGCATCTTGCTTCAAAGTCAAAGTTTTCCAGAATGGCAGCAATACCAGACTGTGCTTTGAATTCACCATTACCCATTGCTTTCGACTTGTGCTTGGCACCTAAAAGCGGGGTTGGATCGGGAATACGTTTTACGCGGTATGTGAAAGTAGATGACGCCCCACCACCAGAAACGGTTAATGAAGCTTCTCCGGGAGTAGAAACGGTTACAACGTGTTTGCCGCCACCAGCAGATGTGATACTGATACCACCGCCTGAACCTGAAACTTTTACTTCGTTGGAAGAAACACCAGCAGCCGAGACTGTAATTGGGTTAGGAACACCGATATAAAATACATTCATCTTATCCAGAGAGATAGCGACAGAGCGCTGACCAACTTCATAAGAGAATTCTTTTTTAACCGACTCCACCAGACCCGTTGCCGGATTTTTCACATTGATCGTAACGTTGTACTTTTTCTCGCCGACAGAACCTGGCTTTGAAGTATAAATACCAACACCTTCTTTCAGTGGGATATTCTGGCCATCAACATTGACAGTTACATTATCTGCTTTGGAGCTGAATGCACTCATGAAAACGTCTGCTTCAAATGATTCGCCAAGAATAACGTAATTCTTCTTTGGGTTCACACCTGGAACAAATTTATCAAACTTGATATCTTCACCACCAACTTTTTTCAAGCAGTAGTTAAGAGCAGCTGTAGCAGAACTTTTTGCATCGCTCTGAATTTTACCCAGCAATGGGAATACTGCAGAAACAGGCATCTGTTTAAATTTATATTCAGGCCAGTTTTTTGCTTTCGTATCTTCAGGTAATGGTTCCACATCAAGCGGAAACGCAGATACTACTGCAGCATCGTTATCCACCAGCTTCATCAGTTCTTCACGAGTAGATTGGATGCGAGTTACTATTTCGTTACCCAAACCTTCATTTACGAACATTTTTGTCGTGATATCTTTGTTACGGATATCTTTTGGCTGTGTTGGATTTTTCGGATTAGGTCCACCTGCCTTTTCAAAAAGATCCTTGCGAATAGTCTCGATATAGTTGACAAAATCATTTGTCAACTGTTGGGCTTTGATAGCACGGTTTTTATAATCTTCAGCAGAAGGACTTGGATAATCCTTAGCACCTTTTTCAATGGCTGCTGTCAATTGTTCATTATTTCTCTCAACAATGGTCCGGCTGTCTTTCATACCTTTATCCAAAGAGAAAAAAGCATTCATTACTTCAGCAGACACGTTGAGGGCCAGCAGCGCGGTCAGTACCAGATACATCAGATTGATCATCAACTGCCGCGGCTCCTTTGGTATTGACATAAGTCGTTAATTTTAAAATTTGAATGTTAGATTTTCGTGTTCATGATGCAGCAGTCTGCACCGTTAGTCGAATAAGACAAATAATATTATTGACGACCGATGTTTGCCATAGCGGAGAGCATATTACCATAAACCGTGTTCAAAGAACCGAGGTTTTTGTTTAATGCGCCGATTTGGTCTTTGTATACTTTAACGTCTTCAGCAGATTTTGCCATGTCGGACATTGCTTCGTTCATCTTCGTGTAGAAGTTGCTCATAGATTTGATTTGCTCCTGTGTTCCGGAGAAATCAACTTCCTGAAGCGCCTTAAGTGCACCCATGCTTTTAGACATAGACTGAAGTTCTGTCAACATACCACCTAATTGACGTTCAATAACGTCGCCATGCAGCGGCTGAAACTCCTGAACGTTTTGTTGTCCACCAGCAGTAAGTGGCTGTAACCGCGCGTCATAGTCAGCAAGACCCGGGTACAGTTTGTCCCAATAATAATCGGGTTCAGGTCCGATCAGACCTAACATCAGGAAGATAACGATCTCGATACTCATACCAATGATGAGCATTTCTGATGCACCTTCCCATGACTCCAATTTGAATAAAGCACCTGCAAGAACAAAAGCAGCGCCAACACCGATCATCAAGTTTTTGAGGTACTTGAAACCTTTTGATTTAAGGAAACTCATCTTTGATTGAAATTTTTTAAGCAGTTCGTGAAACTGGGTTAAACCAAAAAAAATAAAACTGATTGAAACTATTCTTCAATAACGACGCAAATGTAGAAATCTGATATTATTTGTTAACAAAATTTTATTTAAATGTAAACAAAATCTTATTGAATGACTATTTCAGCCCGTTCAACACAAAAAGCCAGGTTCCTAAAGTTGCGAAATAACCAATTGACACTAAACAAAGTGTACAAAAGTAAAGGTTTGTCCGCCAGGGGCGGTCGGATTAAAAATCATTAATCGAACGACCAAGGAACGTCAGTACACAACGGAAACCGACATAACATTTAGTTGTGTCCTGGTATTCGAACGAACGGGTGCCTGTTTGCATAAAAAAGGCAACATCTTTCCACGAACCGCCACGAATTACTTTACGTTTAGCAGTAATAGGGTCTTCGTCTTTGGCATCATAACGGATGTCAGGATTCAAGTCGTGCATAAAAGAGTACGAATTCTCGAAGAAAGCTGACTCAGTCCATTCTGCAACATTACCTGCCATACAAAAGAGACCATAATCATTCGGATAATATTTATCAACCGGTACAGTGTACAAGCCACCATCTTCGGGATAGTTACCACGACCAGGCTTAAAGTTGGCCAGGAGGCAACCTTTTGCATTACGGGTGTAATAAGCGCCCCAAGGATATGGAGCGAGCTCGCGTCCACCACGTGCAGCCCATTCCCATTCATGCTCCGTTGGCAACCGGAAATCTTCAGACATTGGTTCGCCTTCTCCGCGATACATATTCCAGATTTTCGTGCGCCAATAGCAGAATGCTTTGGACATTTTCCAGTTTACGCCTACCACAGGGTATTCGTCGAATGCGGGGTGCCAGAAATAGTTACGGGTCATGGGCTCATTGTAAGAATAAGCGTAATCACGTACCCAACAAAGCGTATCGGGGTAGATTTTCACTTTTTCTTTGTGAATGAACGACGTCCGGTTGCTGGTACGATCGTGGGCAGCGCGCTGCCAATCATACCATTGCATTTCGAACACCATTTTCGTAATGTCAAGTTCCTTACGACCGGAGAAACGTTCATTGCCCTGGTAATACATATCCTGAAGTTCTTCAGCATTGTCTTCCCACTCAACTGGTTCTTCCCAATCGATCAGTTGCTTGTCAGCAGTTCCGTCACCTTCGTCTTCCAGGTAATGCTGGAGCGTTTCGTGAGCGAGTGAGTCAGAGACCCACTGAACAAATTGGCGGTATTCGTTGTTAGTGATCTCCGTTTCATCCATAAAAAACCCCTGAATAGAGATTGATTTGGGTCGGGAAACCATCTGTTTACTGATGTCCTCATCACCAGCGCCAATTTGAAGTGTACCGGACGGAATGTAAAGCATTCCGTAAGGATTAACGCCTCTCCACTTCGGCCGTTCTGAAACACCGATGAGCTGGCCGCCTTCTTTACGGCCACAGGATGAAAGAATAGCCGCGAAGAAGCTAAGAAGCAAGAGCGATTTTTGTAGTTGTTTCATATTAAACACCCGTGTAATTTACCTATTACTTTTTATTAGGTTAAAAAAATCAGCCGTAAAGGTAGTTGATTAGAATGTAAGCAAGCAAATGCTGAAAAAAAAAATTATTGAAATTCATCTTTCTGGAACAAAAGACGGCCTGTAAACGAGAATCAACGGCAATTTGGTATCAGGGACTCTTTTTTTTAACACTCTTCCCATTATTTTTTTTTTCTGAACTGGTCAAAAACGAGGGTTGTAGATCACCGGAGGCAGTTTTCCAACCCCAAGTTGCCTGTCTAATGAGTACCGAAGTGCTATTTCATGGCTTCCGCGGTTAGTGGATTGCAGTGCCGAGAGGGGCAAATCATAGGCGTAAATCAGTGTCGTTTTTTCATTCATTTTAATCCCGGCAGCAATGACTGCCGCATCTTTATCTGACCGGGTAAATCCCCTATAAGAAAAAATACCGTAGATCTTTTCTTTCCAAACCAGCATAGACGAAACTTCGATTTGTGTGGCTGAAAAATCGGACTTAATAAGCAGGCCAGGCTTTATGGTCAGGTTGTCGCCAACCGGCAGCTGATAGGCAGCCATCATCACGTAATGCCGTTGGGGAGTCAACCGGAATACTCCAGGAGATTTCTCCCGAATTACCGGTGCAAAAACGGGTAAAGCAGCAATGCCGATTTCCAGTTTTTCATTGGCATAAAAAGCGCCAAACTCCATCACTGGCGTTCCCAGATTAATCCGGCCCAGGGGTAAATAATCATCATTATGCTGGAAAGCAGGGTCTTTGTAATCGCCCTGAGGTGCCCGCAAACGGCCTCCGTCCAGGCTGTATTGTTGATAACCTGTGCTTAACCCGACGGAAACAAGGCCTTTGGCGAGTTCGATCTGATAATTCCAGGAGAGCATGGCCTGTATCGTCTGGTGCGCACCTACCTGGTCGTTGTCAATTTTAATACCTGCGCCACTGCTGAGGAAGTAAAACGGGAGATGTGCGTCAATGTGTTGAGAGACAGGTGCCCCGTCGAGATCCACCCATTGTTTTCGGTATATGCCGTTGGCAATCAAGGTATGTTCCAGGCCCGCGGCTGCAGGGTTGTAAAGATAGGGATTGAGCAACCAGGTGCTGTACTGTGGCAACTGTTGGGCATCGGCTTTACCAAGCACCAGCACCAATAAAAGGGTGAAAAAACGGCTTGTCATGTGGATCACTCAAGTTGAGGGTGAAGAGAAGCAAGCGCTTCGGCAATTGTTCCCACTGGTCTTTGGCAAGCGAAGTTACGGCATATATAGATAAATGTCGCTCCCCGATCTGCTTTGCCAACTAATAATGGCAATTGAGAGGATTGAGAAGCCGCCGCAAGTACCGTATTTGGCAAAAAATGGTTTTGAAGTATGGATGCTGTTTGTAAGGCATCGTCGCCTGAAACAGCAATTTCTCTGACCGGGAATTCATTGTTAATCAGTGCTTCGGCCCACCGCCCGAAACCATTGGGAAATTTCACTATTGAATTGTGCATCACCCCTACCATTTTCTCTGCCATTTCCATCCAATCGTGCCGGTCGTGATAAATACTTAAACGCTGTAAATTGCGTGCCATTGTGCTGTTAGCAGAAGGAGTGGCGTTATCATAAAGGTCTTTTTTTCTGATAATGATGTCTGTTTGTTCCGCATTAGTAAAAAAGAACAATCCGTCGGCAGGGTCATAAAATAAACCAATGACATATTCCGTAGTTATCAATGCTTTTTGCAGCCATCCTTCGTCGAAAGTGATCTGGTAAACATCCAGCATTGCAGCTATTACATAAGCATAATCTTCAAGGAATGCAGGAATTCGGGCAACACCATCTTTCCAGGTATGCATTGCCTGGGCACCCGGACCTTCCGGGAAAAAACTATCCATCACAAATTCCAGGCTTCGCAATGCATTTGTCCGGAATTGTTCCTGTCCGAGCGCTGTAAATGCCTGAGCATAAGCAGAAATCATTAAGGCATTCCAGCCTGACAATACCTTATCATCAAGGCCAGGATAAATCCTTTGGGACCGCGCAGCAAACAGCAATTGACGTCCTTTTTGCAGCATTTTTTCGAGTACATCGGTTTCCATTTGCTGTTCTTTCGCAAATACAGCATAGGTTTGCTTTCGATGAAGAATATTTTTTTCTTCCCAATTGCCATGCGGCGTGATATCATAAAACAGGCAAAACAGGTTGAAGTCCGTTGCATTAAACCTTCCTTGTTCCAGGAGAGTCATCACTTCAACTTTTTCCCAAACAAAGAACTTCCCTTCCACTCCTTCGGAATCGGCGTCCTGTGCTGCATAAAATCCGCCTTGTGGGTGTGTCATTTCCCGTTCAACCCACCCCAAAGTATCCTCAATGGTTTCCTTGTATAACTGTAATCGCTGTATATCAAGCGGCGAAGAACTTATGGTATTTTTCAATATTTTATAAGCATCTGCAAGCGCGACTACCAACAAGGCATTGTCGTAAAGCATTTTTTCAAAATGCGGCACTAACCATTCCCTGTCTGTGGCATACCTCGAAAATCCACCTCCCAGGTGATCATAAATCCCACCCATACACATTTTATCCAGGGACAGGAAAGCGTGATCCAGCGCATCTTTATGCCCACTGAAGTAATAAAACTGCATCAGGAAGGAGACAGACATCGCACCTGGAAACTTTGGTGCTCCTCCAAATCCTCCCTCCTGGCGATCAAAGCGATCACTGAGGTTCAGAAACACCTCCCCCACCTGATCGCGGGCTTCCTTCGTAACCGCGAATGGTTGCAGGGCATCGAAGGGTACTTTGGCAGCTGGCGGAATTTCTACGGTCACTGGTGGTTGATCGCTGCGGTGCATGTATCCCATCATTTTTTCTGCCTGTGCCAATACTTCTCCGGGCTGCTCGCGCCACGAACGGGAGAGGTGGTATAACACCTGTACCCAGGAGGGGCGGTTATGTGCGGGACGGGGCGGGAAATAAGTGCCTGTATAAAAAGGGCGTGCATCGGGGGTGAGAAAACAATTGAGCGGCCAACCGCCGCCGCCTGTCATGATCTGGCAAGCCTCCATATAAATGGCATCTACATCGGGTCTTTCTTCCCGGTCCACTTTGATACAAACAAAATGCTCATTCATGATAGCCGCCACGTCTTCATTTTCAAATGATTCCCGCTCCATTACATGGCACCAGTGGCACGTGGAGTAGCCAATACTCACGAGGATTAGTTTGTTTTCTTTTTGGGCCTTTTCCAGCGCTTCGGGTGTCCAGGCGAACCAATCGACGGGATTATGAGCATGTTGGAGGAGATATGGAGAAGTTTCTTTACTGAGACTGTTCATTTTTATTAGCTATGGGTTATAAGCTATGAGTTATGAGTTTTGTAGTGCACACCATTTTTTAGCGATTTGTGTTATTGATAGGTAAAAATTCCGAATGGAGATTGAACGGTTACTTTTTCGCCTTGATTTTTTACTACCCTGCCTACTATTTTGGCATCGATACCAAATTGTTCGGAGATCTGGATGATCTCATCAGCGTATTTTGGCGCGACATAGATTTCCATACGGTGGCCCATATTGAATACCTGATACATTTCGCGCCATTCCGTACCACTGCTGTTTTGGATCAATTCGAACAGTGGTGGTAAATCAAACAGGTTATCTTTAATAACATGTACATCCTTGATAAACTTCAGCACTTTGGTTTGTCCACCGCCGGAGCAATGGATTACGCCATGCAATTGTTTTCGGAAGCGTGCAAATACCTCGTGCAGAACGGGCAGGTAAGTACGAGTTGGGGAGAGGATCAGTTTGCCCACAGTGATGGACTGGTTACCGATCGTTATTTGCTCGGACAATTTTTTATTTCCGGTATACACTACGTCATTGGGCAGGGCCGGATCGAAACTTTCCGGGTATTTTCCGGCGTAGTCATGATCGAGCACATCATGGCGTGCGGCGGTAAGGCCGTTACTTCCCATTCCGCCGTTATATTCGGATTCGTAGGTTGCCTGGCCAAAAGAAGCCATTCCAATTACCACATCGCCGGGACGGATCTCATTGACCAGTACCTGATTTCGTTTCATGCGAGCAAAGGCAGTGACCCCCACATCGATGGTGCGGACGATATCGCCCACATCGGCTGTTTCCCCACCAGCAAGGTGCATTTCCACCCCATATTGGCGCATGGTGTCAATAAAATCGGAGGTTCCCTTAATAACGGCTGCAATAACTTCTCCAGTAATCAGATTTTTGTTGCGACCGATCGTGCTACTGAGCATAATATTGTCGGTACAACCTACACAAGCCATATCGTCGAGGTTCATGACAATGGCATCCTGGGCCACGCCTGGCCAGACAGACAAGTCACCGGTTTCCCGCCAATAGAGATAGGCAAGACTGGTTTTAGTGCCGGCCGTATCTGCGTGGAGGAGGTTACACCATTTTTCGTTTCCTGCGGCCAAATCGGGCAGTATTTTACAGAAGGCATTGGGATACAAGCCTTTATCAAGGTGTTTAATAGCCTCGTGAACTTCATCTTTAGTGGCCGAAACGCCTCTTCGATCGTATTTGGACAACGGTTGTTGCGTGCTCATAGATTAGGATTTATCCCAGGTACGCCAGGGACTGGTTTTATCAAAAATATATCGTAAAATATCTGATTCAAAAGGAGTAACTTCTTTTCCTCTGCGCGCCATAACCGCTTCTGCCGTAGCCACCGCTTCATCGATTTTATAAGTCCGGAAAGGAGAATCCGGTCCGCCCCATGAAAAATCGGGAATAAAATTGCGCTGGTATCCTGCGCCAAAGACATTAGCGAAAACCCCCACTACAGTACCCGTATTGAACATGGTATTGATGCCACATTTGGCATGGTCGCCCATAAACATGCCACAAAACTGCAATCCTGTACGTGCAAACCTGGCTGTTGGATAATCCCAGAGTTTCACTTCTGAATAGTTATTTTTCAGATTGGAATTATTGCTGTCAGCGCCAATATTGCACCATTCTCCAATAACCGCATCGCCGAGATACCCTTCATGCGCTTTATTGGAATTGGCCAACAGAATACTGCGGGTAATTTCTCCGCCGACCCTGCACCCAGGTCCGATGGAGGTAGGGCCGTATATTTTTGCGCCCATTTTCACGATCACATCATTGGCAATGGCGATTGGTCCCCGAAGCATAGCCCCTTCCATAACCACCGTATTTTTGCCGATATAAACCGGGCCTTTGAGGGCATTTACTATACAGCATTCCATCGAAACACCTTCTTCGAGGAACACATTTTCAGGGCCCAATACGCGATTGGTTCCAGATATTGGCTGTGAAACCCTTCCTTTGGTAAGTAGTTGGTAATCAGCATTTAATTCCCGATCATTGTGGCGGAGAAAATCCCATAATGCTTCCACTTTCACCAGTTCCACCTCATCGTCCACGGGAATACCTTCCAGTTGTTTAATTTCGACATCATCAATAAGGCCCTGAATCTGGTCTTTACTCAGGCGTGCCGCAATGAGTTCATCATTTTTCAATAATGCCTGATTCATCTGCAATTCCATGATACGGCGGCAGAGCGAAGGCGTAGGCAATACACCAGCGCTAATGAGCAGATTTTCATACTCCACATGAATCGGGAATTTCCCATGCAGGTATTCTTTGGTGATAAAGGACGCCGATCCTTTCAGCCACATTTCCCATTTTTCGCGGATGGTAAGAATACCAATACGCAATTCAGCCATCGGTCGGGTGGCCGTGAGTGGCAATAAATGGTCGCGCGCTTCAGTATCGAACAGAATCAGATTGGGCATGAGTGTTAATGATTCGGATGAGGAAAGTATTGGTGCAAAGGTAGAAATAATGATGAATAATGAACACAACCAGCAACAAACCATCGTTCCGGGTAAAAAAACATGAGTCATCCCGACTGAACGGAATGACTCATATCAAACAGGAGAATCCTGCGACGTTTTTGCATTTAAAAAGGAAAATAAAAGCCTTTCAGTACTACTACTCCGCTGCTGGTACTTCTTTCGTGAATTTGGAAAACTTTTTATTAAATTTGTCGATACGGCCTGCAGTATCGATAAATTTCACTTTTCCTGTGAAGAATGGGTGACTGAAAGAAGAGATTTCCATTTTAACTAATGGATACTCATTACCATCTTCCCATGTGATCTTATCTTTTGAATTGGTGCAACTACGGCCCAAAAATGCATCATCAGTAGAGATGTCTTTGAACACTACAGTGCGGTAACTTTCTGGATGAATTCCTTTTTTCATATCAATTCGGTGCGAATAATGTCTAATTTCTAAAATTGAGGCGCAAAGGTAATTTTATTTGGGGTATTTTCCAAAATAAAATTGTTTTTTTCTTGTTTTCCCCTTGTTTTTTTCGCGGACTAGAGTCCACGCCCCCAGTGATTCCAGCCCTGGGCTTTAATATCGTGCAAATTTCCGCCCTTGGTTTGGAGTTTTATGCCATCGCTGGCATCGAGTATTTCACCTGCAATGTAAATTTCCGGGAGATATTTTATCTTTTCCACATCAGACGGGTCGATTGTAAACAGGAGTTCATAGTCTTCTCCTCCACTAAGTGCGCAGGTAATGGGGTCGAGTTTGAACTGCAACGCCATTAGTTGGGCCTCCGGGTGAATAGGAACACCGTCTTCTTCGATCAATGCGCCTACGCCACTTTGTTGGCAGATATGGAATATTTCTGAAGCCAGTCCATCAGAAATATCAATCATGCTGGTGGGTTTCAGGTTTATTTTTTTAAAAATTTCGATAACATCTTTTCTGGCTTCGGGCTTTAACTGTCGTCCGATAATATATTGCTGGTTCTCCAGATCGGGCTGAACGCCTGGATGTTCCTGCCAAATACGTTTTTCCCGTTCGAGGATTTGCAGTCCGAGGTATGCCCCGCCTAAATCGCCGGTAATACAAATCAGATCTCCTTTTTTGGCACCATTCCGGTAACAAAGTAATTCTTTTTCACCTTGTCCAATTGCTGTAATACTGATTGTCAATCCTTTAGGTGCTGAGCTGGTATCTCCGCCTACCAAATCAACCTCGTAATGTTCGCATGCTGCGTGAATTCCTTCATACAGTTCTTCAATTGCCTCCACCGAAAACCGGTTTGAAAATGCCAGGGATACCGTGATTTGTTTGGGGATAGCATTCATGGCACAGATATCAGAAAGGTTTACGGCCACTGCTTTGTATCCAAGGTGTTTTAATGGGGTATATGCCAGGTCAAAATGAATACCTTCCACCAGCATATCAGTACTGACGACCGTGCAAAATGCGCCATTTTCGATCACAGCGGCATCATCGCCAACGCCCTTCAGAGAGGATGGCTGGTGTAATTGGAAATTACGGGTCAGGTGATCAATGAGGCCAAATTCGCCTAAGGTATTAACGTCTGTTCGTGTTGTTTCTTTGCTCATAACTCGATTTGCGATTTGTATTTTGGGATTTTGAGATTGGCGGTTACCACCATAAAAAAGGAGGATTGGTCTGCTTTGCAACCAAAAACCACGCCTTTACTGTAAAAAGGGATGTAAAGGTACGTGACTTCTTGCGGAGGGAGGTCATCCGGCCAGAAATTCTATTGAGGAAGAGCCCCCAACAACAGAAAACTCCGGCACGGATTAATTCCGGCGGAGGCAAAAAAAATAAAAAAAATTCAGTTACTGTATTTCAGTTAATCAGGATTTGCTCCGAAAAAAACTTGTCGCCCTGTTTTATCCGGAGGATAATGCCCGTTTTAGAGAACTCCGCAAGATCGAACTGTTGAACATACTGCCCTGCAAAAATATTGAGTTCTTCCTGAAACATCTGATGCCCGGAAAGGTCATAAATCGTAACAACAGTCGGCACAGCTGCAGCAGTAAATTCCACCTTTAATTGCCCGTTGGAGGGATCCGGAGAAGTATTAAAATAATCGGGCTTAAGTGATCGCTCTGTTCTTACCGGATTACTTTCATTACCAGAAGTGGCTTCAATCACCGGAGTATCGCCCTGATCGCCCTTATGAATGGTAATTGTTTGGCGGTTGCGCAGTGTTTCTGCATCCGTTTTGTCCATATTCCATGAAAAGAACTGTCGTTCACTGCTGTTACCATCAGCGTCTGCATTTGAAATTTTCACCATTGAAGATGCATCATTACAAGCGCCGAGAGTAACCTCCACAATGAGGTCATTGCCTGCACGGGCGTACTCCACATCAATTTTTTCATTGGGTTTGAAACTAGACAATGCTTCCCAAAGTTCATCGCTGTTTTGCACCCGTTTTCCGGAAACTGATAAAATAACATCTCCAACTTCCAGTCCTGCCTTTTTAGCACTGGAATTGGTCGTGAAGTTAACAATATTGGCACCTTTTCGATCGCCAGCAGGAACACTTCCGTTATAAATACCGAGACAAGCTTCCTTAGTCCGAATATTAATATCATTTTCTTTCCAATCGACCTGCCCCCAGTCCCAGGAGTGCTCTTTACCGGCAGATACTTCTATCGTATTGATTTTTCCATCGCGTTGATAATTCACTTTTATTTTATCATCGGGAT